>NZ_JBHXAS010000012.1:0-70269 GCF_042727425.1 Peribacillus sp. NPDC060253 | reverse complement strand
GATTTAATATTTATAATTTTCTGAATTAACTTATTGACATCATGTCATATTCTTTGGTACGATTCTCCTAGAATTATTTAGAAAACTAATAGAGGAGGATGATTATGGTTTCTGAATACACATTGGATCACGCTAAACAAATGGATGAGAATGATGCACTTAAAGGTTTTCGAGAAGAGTTTTATTTAAAGCCGAACTCCATCTATATGGATGGAAACTCATTGGGGCTTCTTTCAAAAAGGGCTGAACGCACTCTTTTGGAATCTTTGGAAGATTGGAAAGAGCATGGGATTGATGGATGGACACAAGGGAATCACCCCTGGTTTTTCATGGCTGAGAAATTGGGCGCGAAGATGGCCCAATTGGTCGGAGCTTCTCCTGAGGAAGTTATTGTAACCGGCTCCACGACTGTAAATCTACATCAACTTGTAGCTACTTTTTATAAGCCTGAAGGAATGCGCACAAAAATTTTAGCGGATGAATTAACCTTTCCGACTGATATTTATGCTCTTCAAAGTCAGCTGCGTACACATGGATACGATCCGGAAAAAGATCTTATCCGCGTGAAAAGCCGCGATGGAAGATTTCTAGAAGAGGATGACATTATCGAAGCAATGACCGATGACATCGCTTTGATCATCTTGCCAACGGTCCTGTATCGCAGCGGTCAAATATTGGATATGAAACGATTAACTGAGGAAGCTCATAAAAGAGGGATAGTAATCGGATTTGACGGATGTCATTCTATCGGTGCCATTCCGCATTCATTCAGCGAATGGGATGTGGATTTTGCGTATTGGTGCAATTATAAACATTTAAATGGCGGCCCTGGCGGCGTTGGCGGTTTATATGTAAATCGTAAACATTTTGGAACGATGCCTGGATTGGCTGGATGGTTCGGCTCCAAAAAAGATAAACAATTCGATATGGAACATACCTTAACACCAGCTGAATCAGCAGGCGCATATCAAATTGGCACGCCGCATGTGTTAAGTTGTGCACCTTTGATTGGATCTTTAGACATTTTTATAGAAGCGGGAATTGAGAATATTCGCGAAAAATCACTGAAAATCAATCAATATTTAATGGATTTAGTCGAATTCGAATTGAAAGACATGGGATTTTTCATTGGAACTCCTAGAGATGACATACGCCGCGGAGGTCATGTAAGCCTCGAGCATAAAGAAGCTGCACGGATATGTAAGGCATTGAAAGAGAACGGTGTCATTCCAGATTTCCGAGCACCTAACATCATTCGTCTCGCTCCGGTTGCACTATATACTTCCTACGCAGAAGTTTGGGAAGTTGTACAAATACTCAAGAAAATCATGTCAGAAAAACAATATGAAAAATTCAAGAATGAGCGTGAAGTGGTCGCATAACATGGAACTTCGCCAGATGAGGCTCATCCCTCAAATGGTTAGTTAATTAGGGCAGGATTAAATTTTTATGGATAAAAAGGGGATGAACTATGGAGAACAAAAATACTCAATTGAACATGAAAGAGCCAGAGAAAGGGTTAAAACGTGAGCTGGAAACAAATCAGCTTTCCATGATCGCGATGGGCTGTGCCATCGGGACGGGGCTATTCCTTGGCAGTGGGCTTGCCATTCAAGCGGCAGGGCCAAGTGTTTTGCTCAGCTATGCACTCGGTGCTTTCATTGTTTTACTGTTGATGGGCTGCTTAGCCGAAATGACGGTTGCCCATCCTACTTCCGGATCTTTTGGGGCCATTGCTGAAAAGTACATGACTCCGATGGCTGGCTATCTTGTCCGCTATTCTTATTGGATTGCCAATGTTCTGGCTGTTGGGGTTGAAGTAAGTGCAGTCAGTGTGTATATGAAGTATTGGTTTCCGACCGTTCCGGGAATCGTATGGATTTTGCTATTTGCAGCTGTCCTGATTTATGTAAATGCCACTAGCGTGAATACTTTCGCCACATTTGAGTATTGGTTCTCCTTTATTAAAATAAGTGCCATTATTGGTTTTATCCTTCTTGGATCCTATGTACTATTCGGTTCATCCAATCAGCCACATATAGGACCTGAGAACTTTGTAAATGAAGACGGTTTTTTCCCATTTGGTGGGTGGGGAATGTGGGTTGCCGTATTTATTTCTTTATTCAGCTTTCTTGGAACCGAAATGATAGCGGTTACATCAGGGGAAGCAAAAGATCCGGATGCAGCTGTTCCAAAAGCTTTAAAAGCGACCGTGTTCCGTTTATCCACCTTCTATGTGTTGACAATCGGCATCATGTTGATGATCGTACCGTGGAAAACGGCTGGGATCGAGGAAAGTCCATTCGTAAAAGTAATGGAAATATTGAACATTCCTGGTGCATCCGGGATCATGAACTTTATTATTTTAACGGCTGCAGTATCTGCCATGAATGCCCAGCTCTATGCTTCAACACGTATGATGTTTTCATTGGCTCGCGGAAAACATGCACCTAGTTTTTTAGGAAAGTTAAACAAAAGGGGCGTTCCGGCAAAAGCACTTGCTGTCTCTACAACAGGGATTTTCATTGCTGCAGGTGTTCATGCGTTACTTCCCGGTTCCTCCTATGCATTCATGATGGGTATTTCCATGTTCGGTGCCATGTTCACATGGCTCATGATCTTCATATCCCATTTGTTTTTCAGGGTAAAATGGGAGAAGACCGGCGGACGCAAGTTACCGGTAAGGATGATCGGCTTTCCCTATTTAACGATACTAGGAGCCATTCTTCTATTTAGTTTGATGATTACAACATGGTTTACAGATTTCAAGATCATGCTTCAATTCGGGATACCTTGGTTACTATTTTTAGCTGTCGCTTATTTTGTTTCAAAAAGAAGAAATATGAACCATAATGTAATGGAGGAATCTCTGGAAAAGAAGATAGAATAGATTGACTGAATAAATAGTTTTTTGTATATGAAAAGTGAGGAGATTGCGGAATGAAGAATATCGATAACAAGGAACAAACAATAACCGGTCTAGAGAAAGAGATTCAAACCGATTTTCAAAAATCGATGTCTTACGGAGATTATCTCCACCTTGATAAGATTTTAACTAGTCAACACAGATGTTCCGATCATCATGATGAAATGCTATTCATCATTATTCATCAAGCGAGTGAGCTATGGATGAAGCTCATTTTACATGAGTTGACGGCAGCAACTGAATCTATACGCCAAAACAAGTTGGAACCCTCGTTTAAAATGCTGTCGCGCGTTTCGAGGATCCAGCAGCAATTGATTCAGTCATGGAATGTCCTATCAACTTTGACACCTGCTGAATACATGGAGTTCAGGGATAAACTGGGACAATCTTCCGGTTTCCAATCCTATCAGAATCGTTTGATTGAATTTGCATTAGGAAACAAAAATGTCCATACGCTATCAGTCTATCAGCATCAGACAGATCTATACGAGCAAATGCAGCAGGCCCTTCATGAGCCAAGCATTTATGACGCGGCGATTAATGCTTTAGTGGCACGCGGATTACCTATTGATCAAGAAGCCATCAGCAGGGATTGGTCACAAAGATATGAACCAAATGCCAGTGTAGAAGAGGCATGGCTGACCGTTTACCGCGATGTTGAGCAATATTGGGACTTATATGAGCTGGCCGAAAAGTTAGTGGACATTGGCAATCAACAGCAATTATGGCGTTTTAATCATATGAGCACAGTGGAAAGAATTATTGGCAATAAACAAGGAACTGGCGGATCATCAGGTGTAACGTATTTAAAAAGAGCACTGGATCAACACTTTTTCCCAGAACTATGGAGTCTAAGAACGAAGCTATGATGAAAAGAAACAGCCAGAAGAGATGGAGGTAAATGATGGGGACATGGATTGATATTTCACAACGTCTGGATGAAAACGTTGCAGTTTGGCCTGGAGATACCCCTTTCTCATACAAAGTCAATTGGAGTAAAGAAGAAAGTGGATCTGTCAATGTAGGTCAAATCAATATGAGTATCCACACCGGTACCCATATTGATGCCCCTTTTCATTTTGATGACGATGGAAAAAGAGTGATTGATTTGGATCTCGATTTATATATGGGAAGTGCCCGAGTTATCCATTTACCTAACAAGACAAGCATCGGTGTCAATGAATTATCCCGTATAGATCTACAAGGTGTTACCCGTCTGTTAATTCGGACGGATGCATGGAATGACCGAAGTGTTTTTCCACAAACTATTCCTCATATCCAACCAGAATTAGCGGCATATCTTTCAGAACACGGCGTTCGTCTTATTGGTCTTGATTTACCATCAGTGGATCCACTGGATAGTAAAGAACTTTCTGCCCATCATGAACTTGCCGGTCAGGGAATTCACATTTTGGAAGGACTTGTATTAGACGATATCGAACCGGGTAATTATGAGTTGGCAGCCCTCCCTCTTCCTTTAGTTGAAGCAGATGGAAGTCCGGTACGTGCTGTGTTGAAAAAGTCGCCCTAACCTAACTCTTTATAACATTCAGAATTGAAATTTTTTCAAAGAAACGAGCCGGATCACAAAAATGATTGGGCTTGTTTTTTTGTGCCTTTAGATTGCCTCCTTTTTAATTTATCTCCCTAAACCAAGTACATCTATGTTATAATTTTCAGAATTCATCACCAAGAGTGGAGGTCCAAATATGGAAAACTTTTATTTGTTCATCATCATGTGCATTCTTCTCATCATTTTACCTGGTCCTGATACAGCAATAGCCACAAGGAACACCGTTACCGTGGGGACGTCGGGAGGTTTTAAAACGATGTTCGGCACGTGCTGTGCCCTGCTTATTCATACATCAGCCGCCGTGTTCGGACTTTCAGCAATCATTGTGAAATCGGCTTTACTATTTTCCATCTTCAAATATGTCGGTGCCGTTTATTTGGTTTACCTAGGCTTCAAGACCTTATGGGGATTAAAAAATAAGCAAGTGGCCGCAGCGGCGGAAACGTCCGTCAAAAGTAAGTACGAAAACCAGTCTTGCTTTAAACAAGGGTTCCTTACCAATCTGCTGAACCCTAAAGTGGCCGTCTTCTTTTTAACGTTTCTGCCTCAGTTCGTGAATCCAGGAAATGATACGTTTTTACCGTTCCTGATCATGGGCATGACCTATACCGTTTTAACTGCGATGTGGTTTGTATTTTATATCTATCTGCTGAACCAGATCAGTGCCTTTATGAAAAAGCCAAGAACTCAGGCGATTTTTGAGGGATTAACCGGGACGGTCTTGATTGGATTCGGGATAAAGCTAGCTTTGGAAAAAGCTCATAATTAATAATTTGAACTGCACCCTAATTGTTAGACACCAACTAACAATTGGAGGTGCAGTTTTTATAGTAGTATATTTGGGTTTGATACAGGTGTAGGGATTTAAGTACTTGCTGAGTTATGCCACAATACAAAAAACATAATTTAGTGTTTTTATGCTCACGAGCGAATTTCGGGACTTTGACGAAAGTTGGGAGAAGCAATCTAAATCGAGGAAAAGAGAAATTAGCCGAAAGGGATAAGCTCCTTTTGGCTATTTGTCGTGGAGAACCTAAAAAAGAGATTCATAAGTTCACTTCATCCCCTAAGGGAGTCTTACCGAAGCATAATCCAATTTTTCCTAATCCACGTTTTCCTTCCATCTTCAAATCTTACTATGTAATACCGATCATTACCGATACCAACAATTCGACCAGGTTGATAACTGTTCCATTTGTTCTTTGCCTTTCCTACAAATACGTGTTTATTAATAAAACCAAAATCCATTATAAATTCCCCCCTTATTTATAAAGGTGGAATTTATTCTATTAAACTAAAACGTTTTAAGGGTCTAGCCTATAAAAATTTATTTCCCTCAATTTTATTGCTATCCGCTTCTGAAATAAACAAATAAAAAAAGCTGCTTTGGGAGCTTTTTAAATCCTTCCTTCATTCAATTTTTTGTTTAGGTTGTCCAAACATATTGAGGAATTTATGCATTTATTAATCATGTGGCAATTTTATAAACAAAAAGGATGAATGCTGTGTCAAAGAATAAAAATAAGAAAACCAGTAAGAATAAAAGGAAAAAATCTAGTAAGAATAATAGTCTGAACGCCAACGGTCAGAGTACTCGGTATAAAACCAATGTTTGTGTTTTCATTTTAGGTAACGCTGCTGGAGTAAGAGAAAAAGATATAAAAACACAATTTGAATACGCCAGTGACATATGGGGAATTGATTTCCGGCCGAATATTTGTGATTTAAGAACTAGAGAAGGAGCACGGAAGTGTGGTTTGGACGTTGACGCCACTTTAGCAAGGATTTCCGTGCCTTTGCAGGCGGCGCAACTAGAGAAAGTTTTTAGAGCATTAAGAAAAGGTAATTGTCGCCGTCAAACTGGACTTGCTGTGTTTTACATTCATGCACAAGACCTTCAAGATGGAAAGGCTATTGGAAACGTCAGATGGAATGGTAACGGAACTCTTGGTAATATTGTCATGACATATAGTACATTCCAACAAGAAAATATGGATATCTTAGCTCATGAATTTGGGCATGCCTTGTTAGTTAATGCACGTCATTTAGATGACAAAAACAACATTATGTATCCCTCAGGAACAGTAATTGTACCTCCAATCTCACAAACTCAACTAAGGGCTATGACTACCTCCAAACAAAGAGCAAAAGCCTATAAAAGACCTTTTGTTTATAGAATTTAAAAAGAAGCCCTTTAGGAGTGATCCATATGGTTGGACTCCTCACGCGTGATACATGTGCAAGCAATAAAAAACTCCCCTAAGGGAGCTTTTTCATTTTAGTTATAGTAAACGGTTTCAGAATTAAGGCTTAGGGATGCACGGTTAGTGTCGGCATTCGTATATTACTTTTTGGTTATGATCATACGCAGGCAGTGTACTTTCTTTTCCTGTCTAACTAGTAGATTAACATGATCCCGTAAAACGTTTGGATGCTAATTACCTCTGTTGACGTTACCACCATAAAATGAATAATAGCTAAAACATCTGCAATAAAACCAATTCCCCCTATTTTTTAGCCCCACATTAACTATACCGCCGAACTTACAACTTTCGGACGCATCCACACTGTATGACGCACGAATATACTGTTTGCGCGCACCTATTAGATGATAGGCACGACTTACCGTTTTCGGACAAAAAAAGAAGCCTTCATTGTCCGGCTCCTGCTTAAATAAACCGCGTTAACGACCACATTGCGTTGCTCCTCGCGCTCTTTTTATAATTCATAAGGGTGTGTTGGTGGCTGAAAAGGTTTTGTTGGTTTTTCTTCTTTCCCAATAAGTTTTGTTCTATTACTATATTTTTTGCAAGACTTATCAATGAGCAGCTTATTGAGGACTGTTGCGGAGGAAGGTCAACATTAAAGGGTATGAGCCCAGTTAAAACCGAACTCATACCCCACCCACACTTTAAAGTGTTCATTTCACGAAGCGGCTTTTCATTTCGGTTTACATTTCACTCAACATACCCATTCACAAAAAATCCAAGCGTTTCAAGCTCATCTTCCGTTAAATTCCGGTTTAACACTTTAGCCAAATCCTGCTCCATTAAAGCTCGATTTCCCCGATGCTCGACCACGGCTCTTACACATTCTTTCATTAGCTTAAGTTCTGCCTCCATTTTCAGTCTCGTGCAAGGCTGATCATGATGGGAAAGAATATATGTATCGGCATCATAGTCCTCAATTTTTTGAACGAGCAGCGAAGCCTGTTTGGCCGTATAATTCCATTTTTCAGCATAAAGATTGGCATAAAGGCAGTCTCCGAGAAATAATGTTTTTTCCTCTGGAACATATATGATGCAGGAATCCTTTGCATGATCGCCGCCAACGTGTTCAATGACACAGGTTACATTCCCTAGATCAATTGTCATCTTTTTTTCAAAGATCATATCTGGCAGTGGCAGGTAAATCTCTCGATTGGTCTCAAGTTCCAATTTGATTGCATCCGCACAAAATGGAATCTCCGCCCCTTCTTTGACCCGTTGATCAAGAGCCTCATCTTCCCATGAAAGCTGCTGCATATCTTTAATATTGTTGTATGTTTTTTCCTGAGAAATGACCGAAATTCCGATATTCTCCAGTCCGAATACATGGTCCCAGTGGGAATGGGTCAGAACAAGGAAATCCCCGCTTAGATCATTCCGAAGTAATTCGTCCTGAAAGAGCTGTGCATGCCGGACAGAGTTACCGGCATCGATGATGAGCGTTTTCTTGTTTCCAGTAACGGCGGCAAGAATCGGCCGATCCGTTTCCTGAACTGGCGGCAGGTAGACGATATGTTTCGATAGGCGCTGTAATGTTTGCATGTTTTTGTTCTCCTTCGGATAGTTATGTAGATTAGCTTGCTCAAGTATAGCAAATTATACATTCATTCATTAGATAATCTCCGCAAAAGGCTAAAAAGACAACAATCCCTGATTGCTGTCCTTTTTGTCATTATTCAAATGAATCTGTTGAGATATACCGTGATTTTCGAGAGGGCATTTAAAAAGGTGGCTTTAAAAAAAGACTTCTCCTTTTTCTGATCTTCAGGTGGTTGTATATATCGTTTCTTGTCCGCAACAAGTGTACTATCAGCGATTTTCGACTCGATAGCTCCTATCAATTGCTCTGCAAATGCTTCACTATCAATGACCACCATCGATTCTGTATTTAAAAAAGCTGATCGTGAATCCAAATTGAAGGAACCAACTGCACTTAATCGTTGATCATATACAACCGATTTACCATGTAATGAATAAAGCTTCGAATATTCATAAAGCCTTGCCCCTGTCTCGACGATATCATCCCTAAGTGCCAAGTAACCGGAAAAAGCGATCACATTCGGGGTTGAAGTCACCGAGTTGGTGAGTATGGTCCAATCAGCCGTTGAATGCATTTCCTTCGGCACGTTCTCCTTCAACATACTGGCAGGAACAATATAGGGACTCTGGATGAATACTGACTTATTGGCTTCCGCTGCAATATCCACTAGAGATCGCCACACAAAAGGGTGTTTATAGAAACGTTCGATTGGATTATGAATGAAGGACACTTTTTTAGTAGCGGTTGTTGACGTGCTCCAAACGACGACTGGATTAACGAAATCGGCTTTCGTTTGCATCGCCTTGCTGTATTGACTGGATAATACATCTCTTTCACGTTTTCCTTTTTCAGTTTGCCTTTTCGAAAGGTCCGAAAAAACATCGCTCGTATACGGATGAGTCCATAATTCATTCAAATAGTCCTTCATTTCATTGATTACACTATCTCTCTCCTGTTTAGCATTAAAAATGAGTACATCCCGGTCGTAGACAAAATCCTTAGGCGGTTGGTTTGCTAAATACTTGTCGGCGATATTTCTGCCTCCGATGATGCCTAACTTCCCATCTACGGTAATGATTTTGTCATGAAGTCGATTGTGCCAGGTCCAAGGCTTAAAAGGTTTAAAGGTTTCATAATACCTTAATTCAATATTTTCATGCGAGGCCAGTGCATAACGGACACTGCTTAGTTCTCCCCTCAGGCCATGGCAAATTCCGTCTAGAAGGATTCGGATCTTGACACCGCGGTCAGCAGCTTCGAGCAGTGCTCCCAGAAGAAGCTCGCTTGTTTCGCCCTTTGAAATAGAGTAGTAGGCAATGTCGATTGAATGCTGGGCATCCTGAATCATTTGCATTCGGGCTAGTCCAGACTCATATCCGTCTTCGAGAAGCAGTACACGATCCACGGTGGAGTCCTTCTCTCCAAAATATGAACGAATATGTTTAGTCATCCTATCTTCTTCTTTTTCTTTAGGGAAGTAAAAAAGAACCACTGCCGTCGCCACTACATAAAGGAGATATAATAGAAGAACGATCAGGATTCCTTTCATCGCCATTTTTACAGTCACTGCATAATCCCCCCTTTTACCGATATTTTAATACTATTCGTAATAAGTGAGGACTCTATTCACTATCCAATAAATCACCATAAGGATTGCCCCTTTGACTAGTTAGTCAGCGGGGCATATTTATGATATTTTCTTGGTCACCTATTGGAAAACGCCAATCCTGGGGGCAGCTTGGAATATTTATTTTTTCTTTTAAATGTGACAAAGTGGTGAACATGAAAGCAGTTGCATAATATGATATAGAAGGAGGGATTTCATGCTTAAACAACCGAATCGTATAAATATCTTCAATTATTGTTTTCCATTAGGTGTTTCAGAGGTGTTCTTTTTATCCAGCTTTTATCTGTCCATTCTAGACGTTTCCTTATTTGCTTTAGCTTTACCATTTTCCGCTTTATTTCTAATGTTCTCCTTGTACCTATTCCTTCGAACTCACAAAACCGCAAAGTCTTTACCCAATCAAGAAGAACGAAGAAGGGAGATTCACGCTTTCTATCATCAGTCATTCGGGATTTTCACGATCATTTTTTTCGTTTTACTTTTTGCCGCTTTAGCTTATATTCCCTTGTTGGAAAATGGAGGACATTTCTATCTTCTATATTGTTTCCCGATGGCGTTATTATGTTTGATTCCTTCGATAGTCTCTTATAAAGGAATGAAATCATACAAACTGGAAACTGACAGTTCACTCAACGTTTGAGATTACATCTGATATGAATGGATTTCACATCAGTTAATTCGAACTTCATTTACATTCTTCTTCGTTTTTTAGTTGAATGGATGGGGAAAATGAGGATATAATGAAAATAACTAACATATAAAAAAAAAGACACTGGTTAATCCAGCGTCTTAATGAACAGCAAATGCATAAAGAGCAGCGGCTTTCTGTGGTAAGTCAGTAGCTACTCGATCATGAAAGTAACCCTTTTCCTACATACATCTGGCCGGATGGTATGGAGGGGGTTACTTTTTTAATGCAACCGCGATTACTGCGACGATTAATGAGGCGAATGATATCATCAGCATCAAACCGTCCATTATAGAACTCACCAGCGACACCCCCTTTCTTTAAAGGAGTGACCGCTGCCCACTATACCAAATTGCTGTCCATTTACTATTATATCTGTATTCACTTGTTATTTATCTACAAAAATAGATGTATTTAGTCTTCTATATCATGCTTTACATGTAAAAAAAACCCCACATAAAGTGAGAATATTTTTTACATGTATATCCTTTTATTGTTCCACTACACGGCCATCTTTATAAATGTGGAACCACCCAATCGTTCCGGTGCCGCCTTGGTCAATCCAATCTTTATTAGCGGCTTTATAATTGTAATAGGATTTTCCTTTGCCATCTTTCAGCAATCTGCCATCACCGCTGAATATGATCTTGTTACCTAGCTTCTTCTTCCCTAACGCAATCGCGTCTTTCTCCGTGAACTGTTTTCTTTCTACCTTATTTTCATCTAAAGCAGCCCATGTCAGCGATCCGACGATACCATCTGAAGCCAAGTTATGATCCACTTGAAACTCTCTTACGACATTTTGTGTTTGGGTACCGAAAATTCCATCAACGCCTACATCATATTTAACATCTTTAAGGCTTTGTTGTAAGTCTCTTACATAACTCGAACGTGAGCCTTTCCTGAGGGTTGGGCGCGTTTCCGCCTTCGTTTCGATTTTCTGGGTTTGACTGCCCTTTGCTGCTGCGTGAGTAATTGATGTCCCCGTTCCTAGTGGTGCCAATATCAGGGAAACTGTTGGAATAATGACCAATAATTTTTTCTTCAACGCATATAACCTCCAATCATATGATCACTCCTGCAGGTTTCTGACACTTCCTTGGAGCCCATTCATTATAACGTATGAAATTAAATAATTGGTGTTTTATTACTTTAATTATAAAAAATGGTAAATAATATCCATGGTGTGCATTTCAAAAAGTCAGTATTTTGGAAACGCCGTTTCATTATATTTTTGAACTATAATAATTGGTTCAAAACATGCAAGATATTTGTTACCAAAATGATTAGTAATAAAAACATGTTTTAAAGGGAAAAGTCTTTGAGGAGGGATATTATACAAGCACTCTTCGAATGGGAATTTTACTTTTATGTCGCTAAAACCCAAACGCTTATCAAGTTATTCAATAGTATAGCCATTCAAATTGACCTTTCTGAATAAAGAATGATTGAAAAATTATTGAGGTGATTATTCATGCCAATGTTAGATGTGGACGGTATTAGCTTGTATTATTCTGTTAAGGGAAAAGGGATTCCTATTGTTTTTATTCATCCTCCTGTACTAACTAGTGTGAATTTCCAATACCAAATGGAGGAATTATCCGAAGAATTCAAAGATTGCATGAAAGATTGCCGTGTACGGAATTAAAATTCATTTATCATGCAAAGCATCAGATTCCTACAAAAGCGGCCAATGATTTAAATGAAAGTATTAAGCATTTTATCCATACACAAACTGTTTGATTCTTTCGATTGCAAAAAAGAATAAACCAATCCATCAAGTACTATGTAGAAAATTTCAATCTTTTTATTGTTCCTATTATAAATTTAATGGAGTGAAAAAATTGGGAAGAGATAAAAGTAAAACGATTCATTTATTATTACTATTGCTAGTTACTGCAGTTTTGATTTGGTCAGTTATTAAGCCTGAAGGATACTTGATATGGACAATGGAAGTACTTCCTGCCGTTGTGTTTCTGATTTTTGTAATTGCCACATATAATAAATTCCGCCTCACTACATTATCCTATTTCATTATTGCCGTTCTTTCAATTACCATGTTTATCGGTGCCCATTATACGTACTCAAAAGTTCCTCTATTTAATTGGATAAAAGATCATTACGATCTAAACCGAAACCACTATGATCGGTTTGGACATTTCCTAAAAGGTTTATTTGCGATTGTGATTAGAGAAATATTAATACGTAAAACATCTCTAACAAAAGGACCCTGGTTATTTGCTGTCACATTAAGTTTTGCACTTGCCATTGGAGCCTTATATGAAATCATCGAATGGATAGCTGCCATCATTTCAAAAGGCGGAAAAACTTCAAAAGAGTTTTTAGGAACACAAGGTGATATTTGGGACGCACAATGGGATATGTCGTTAACATTAATCGGCTCTATTCTTGTATTGTTTACCTTGTCTAAACTTCATGACAAGCTGTTGCGAAAAGTGAAAAATGCCAGTTGATTGGAACGGAGGGTACGAGACTCCTACGGGAATACGCGTCCAAGGGAGACCCCACAGGCGCAAAGAGCGCCGAGAAGGCTCCCGGACCGCCCGCGGAAAACGAAGTGCCTGGAGTGGAAATCAACGTTCTTAAATCTTACAAACATGGATTTCGGTTTTCATATTTAACCAATCATGATTGTACTTGCTTCTTCTTTTTTATATCAACAATTGCTTTTTGATCAATTTTTGTATAGATCCGTTCCAACTCCATTTTGTCATGCAAGAGAAGTTCACGGTTTTCATTGAGCAGTACATTATAAGATTTCCTTTTCCTAGACATTTTTCAATCCACCTCTCAAGTGATTGAACTCCTTCTGCAGGACGACAATCGGTAGCTCGTATAGCTGTTTATTATATTTTTTAAATATCCCGAATTTCAGAAGTTCTTGTATAAGTTCCTCTTTTTTTGCTTCTGCCTTTGTACTTAATTGGGTAATCATCAAGAGCCCTCCTTAACAAATATGCAGACTTTTGGTATTTGGGGTTGCCCAGCATCCGATTCCATAAGAAAAATCGCCATTTCTTCCTTTTGCTTCCCCATATAAGCGCCTGATCCGCAAAGACTTCACATTTCCTTATTTCGTCGTGTGTTGTGCTTTCCTGGTGAGTTTTCCAAACTCGATCATAGACATCAAACCCATATTCCTTCATTTTATCGGAAAGAATATGTATAGCAGCACAAGGTTTCGGATGGTTCAAGTCGCCGGCACCAAAGAATGCGACTTTCACTCCATGAAAATCCACTTGGCTAATTTCTTCATAAAATTCGTTTGCTTCATATGGCAAATCCTCATGATTCCATGTATATAAACCAATAAAGGCTAAATCAAACTCCTTCAAGGTATCTACTTCTACTGTATCCAATCTTTCCATATATACATCACAGCCAACAGCCTTCATTCTATTCTTAATGTTTATCGCCATTTTCTCGGTATTACCGGATAAACTGACGTAGCCAATGAATACCTTCATCTATATCCCCCCTATAATTGAGAATCACTTTCAATATATCTCCACTATAAATGAAAATGATTCTCATTGTCAATTATAAAACACCACAATCACGAACAATAAAGTTTCTTTTCACAAAAAAAAGAGCCAGTTTTACTCGGTTAAAAGTAAAAAGGCTCTGATTTTTATAGACTCACAGTTTATACTTCATAGTTTTGATTAATAAAATTTCACAACATCATCAAAAGATAAGAACGTTTTTTCACCAGGTTGTTCATTCGGCTCACCAAATGGCATTTGCGCGATTAAACTCCATTTCCCTGGGATATCCCAAGTTTTCTTCACTGCTTCATCAATAATTGGATTATAGTGTTGTAAAGATGCCCCAATGCCCTCTGCTGATAACGTCATCCAAATGGCATACTGCAACATGGCATTTCCTTGATGGGACCAATATGGAAATTGTTCTTTATAGGATGGTGCTTTTTCCTGCATTTTCTCTATTGTTTCTTGGTTTTCAAAGAAAAGAATGGTACCTACTCCATCACGAAAACCTTGTAATCGTTCTATTGTTGCAGCAAAGTTCTCTTCTGGAACGCGAGAGCGAAGGGTTTCTTTTACTATATCCCAAAATTTTTCATGCTCGTTATCCATCACTACCACCACTCGTCCACTTTGCATATTAAATGAAGTTGGTGCATGTAAAGCGGTTTTTAAAACTTCATTCATTCTTTCTTTCGTAATATTTTCGTTCTTTTTCAACTTACGAATGGAACGGCGATTTATGATTGCATCTTTTATTGTTGTTGTAGTTGCTGTCATTTTGATTCCTCCAAATTATGTTTAATAAAATGATATTCAAACCGATATTAGCAATTCCCCTTAACCTCACATTGCAAGCCTTCCAATTCATTCTGTTTATTTTTTGCTTCTTCGTTTTCAATGACTTGTGCTAATCTTTCTTTACTAGCTAGTCCTTGAATCACTTCATCACCAATGATAAACGTTGGGACAGCCCTGATGTTTGCTTCTTCGTAAGCATGTTTAAGAGCTTGTTGGTGCACTTCCCGATACTTTCGTGACACTAACGCTTCTCTAAAAGCATCCTCAGGAAGTTCAACTTCACCCGCTAATTTTGTCAATACATCAATAGCTTCAATATTTTGCTCCTCTTGAAAAAATGCCGTAAACACTCTGTGGTGGAACTCATTCCCTTTTCCATGCTCCTTGGCAAAATGAACCCCTTCAAAAGCCAAATGTGTATATGGATGTGGTGAAACACGTGGTAAACGCATATCTACCCCAAGCTTTTTCGCTGTAGGAAGGATATATGCATCCCATGAATTCAACTTATCTGTTTCTTTCCATGGATCAATTTTGGAATATGGACTTGGACGCAGTTCAAATGGCATCCATTCTACTTCCACATCTTTTTCCTTTACGATTTCGTCTAAAGGACCTTTACCTAAAAAACAAAATGGACATATAAAATCAGAATAAGCTTTAATTTTTACAGTCATAATATATTCCCCTCACTTTATGTCATTAGCTTCCACTTGTAACCAAATAAGTTACAAGTGAGGGTAAAAAAAATATGCTTTCTCTACAATCTAGATTGCATTTGAACCTCATATTCACTGTGCTGATTTTTGAGATGATATGGGTATGTGAAATCATCTCTGCTGTAATCATTTTAGTTACAGGCCAGAAGGAAGTCAACCATTTTTTAAAAAAACTTTAAAAAGTTTGCCTGCCAATAAAAAAAGTTTGTAGAGAAAGCGTTGCTTTCTCTACAAACTTTTTGATTAAGCTCCCTTACATCTCGACGTTCTCACTTACAGGTGCTCTCTTTTTCTTTCTCTGTTTTTTCGATTTTTTAAAATATAGTAATTCATATATACACGGAATGACGATAAGGGTGAGCAATGTAGAAACTGCCAGCCCTCCGATGACAACGATGGCTAAGCTTTGTGATACCAGGCTTCCTGTTTCCGCCTTTTTATATAAAAGAGGCAGCATGGCACAAATGGTTGCGACAGCCGTCATAATGATCGGACGGAATCTTGTAGCTGTCGCTTCAATGATCGCATCTCGGATAATCATTTTTTCTTCGTTTTGCTTAACCCGATCGAGAAGCACAATTGCGTTTGTCACCACAATCCCAATTAACATGAGCGCACCCAACAGCGCGGTAATATCCACTGGAATTCGACTGATAACCAAGCCTAACACGGCTCCGATAGCGGCGAACGGCAATGAAAAAAGAATCGCGATCGGTGCTTTCATTGATTTAAATGTTATAACCATGATCAGAAAGACAATGCCTATGGAAATTAACATCGTCAGGAACAAGTCTGTAAAATCATCAGTCTGCTGAGCGCTGGCTCCACCCACATAAATATCCACATCTTTCGGAATATCAAGGCCTTTGTTATCCTTGTCTCCAAATATCTCAAGATTTACTTTGCTTGCAATATCGGAAAGTTTAGTCGGATCGACTGTTGCCGTTACTTGAAGATACGTGTCTCCGTCTTTATGGAACTGGGTTGTTGCACTCTCTTCGCTCTTTATAGAAGCAACTTTTGACACCGGAACTAAACCGCCATCTGTCATGATGGGAATATTTTTTAAATCATTCGGTTTTTTAGGGTCCAAGACAGGTTCAAGGACAACAGGTGTCTGCTTATCCTCCAATGTAATATTGCCGATAGGGGTTTTATTAAGCATGATGCCTAATTGTTGGCCTATTTGTTCTGTATTGCCTTTGGAAGGATCCACCTTGAATGAATAAATGGTTTTCTTTTCGTCTTGGTTCGTTGTAACATCTTCAATTCCTTTAATATCTTGAATATTTTCTTTGATCTTATTGGCTGTCAGTTCCAAATCTTCAACATTGCTGCCAATCACATCAATCGTAATGTTCGTCTTGGATGCCCCCATCATAAATGAAGAAGCGGTGGTCGTTAGCTTCGCATCAGGATAGCTATCTTTTTGCTTTTCGACTTCCCCCAAGATTTCATCTATGTTTTCCTTATCCTTCACCAAGATACCGAATGTCGCCTCTGTAGGTGATGTGACAGCACCATATTGAGCCGCTTCGGCTGAATTTCCTAATTGCATGAAAACATTATCCGTTTCACGCATATCTTGTATGGTTTCCTCAAGTTCTATCGCTTTTTCTTTTACTTCATCAAAGGGTTTATCATTTGGATATGTTAACGTCACGGAGACATAGTCAGCTGAGGAATTATCAATCGCCCCTTTTGGCATGGCAAAATATGTACCAATGGAACCGACAAACAACAGCAACGCAACAATCAAGACAACCCATTTATGGTTTAATGACCAAGTAACGAGCTTCGTAAAACGCTTGGCTGGCCGATGTTTTGGCAGCTTCGCTCTTTTCAGCAATCCCGCACTCATTAACGGAACAACGGTTAATGCGACAATTAAAGAAGCCAGCAAAGAATAAGTGACCGTTAAAGCGAAGGGAAGCAGGAATTCTTGAAGCCCTCCGTTCAATAATGCTACAGGCAAGAAAACGGCTACAGTAGTAAGGGTGGAAGCTGTTATCGCCACTCCTACCTCCTTTGTTGCGTCCATTACCAATTGAATTGACATCTTCTCCTGCTGCAATTTCCGGAAAATATTTTCAATAACGACAATACTATCATCCACCAAGCGACCGATCGCTACAGCAACTCCGCCTAGCGTCAGGATATTCAGCGTAACTCCCGACAATGACAGCAAAAATAACGTAAAGCCAAGAGATAACGGGATGGATATGATCGTAATGAAAGTAGACCGTACATTTCGTAAAAAGACCATAATCACTATGGTAGCAAATAGTGCACCAAGCAGCACTTCTTTAACCATCGTCTGAACAGAAGTCTCCACCATATCAGCTGTGGACAAATAAATGGTTGAATTCTGTTCACCATACTTTTTGTTAATTTCTTTTGTTACTTTTTCTACTTCTTTACTGATTGTGACAGCATTTGATTGACTGTCCTTGATAATGCTAATATCGATGCTTTCTTTTCCGTTAAAACGGCTGATGAGATTACCATCCTTCACTTCATCAACTTTTGCTATCTCTCCAAGTTTGACATTTGAAGTGACCTTCAGCGCTTTTAATTTATCAATACTCGTTAAATCGCCGATGACCTTAATATTACTTGCCTTCCCATCAATCACCTTTTCACCAACGGCGAGAGCTGTATTCTGACCGTTAAGGACGCTCATGACATCTTGAATGGAGACTTTCTTTTTAGCCAGTTGTTCATTATCCACTTTGACGGAAAGAACAGGTTGAGAAACTCCAAATGTCTGCACATCTGAAACTCCTTTAATATCTTTATATAGAGGCTCTAATTCCTTCTTCGTAAAGTCTATATTTTTTGCTGTTAAACCATCCTTAAAAGTCACAGCTATAAATGATATCGGAATCATTGAGGTATTAAGCTGTGTAACAGTAGGCTTTGCAATGCTTTGTGGCAACGCTACATTGGCTAAGGCCTCTTGAACATCAAGTTTTGCTTGTTTCATATCCGATCCCGATTCAAAGAATAGATCGACCTTTGAAAATCCATCCCCAGTGGTGGAGTAGATTGAACTCTTTCCTTTTACTCCTGTAACAGCATTTTCAATCGGATCTGTAACTTGCGTTTCCATCGTTTTCGAATCAGTACCCTGCCCCATTGTGACAATCGTAACCTGTGGATTATCCGCGGATGGTAAAAATTCCATCGGCAGTTTAAAATAACTAACAACTCCTATCAACAAAATAAAGATTGTTACCAATGAAACGGCAGCCTTGTTCTTAAATGACCACTTAGTAAAAAATTCCACGTGCACATCACCCCTGTTTTTAAATTAAAGAAAATAATTCCATTTTAAATATTACCATATATTACTAACATGAGTGTATAGAAATTATAACTTTTAACCTAGATTTATTGAGCAGTTAACGTATGTAGTTACAGACAAAAGTATGTATGATATTAAGTTGCATCAGACTAAAGTCTTGAGAGTTTCAACTCCCCCTTCTAATTCGAAAAGGCTGAACGGTCCGATATCAAAATGGGCCCTCCTGCAAACATACTGAAAAACCGTACATCGAGAGAGCAATTAACAAAGAAGGCATTTTGATAAATAGAAAGCATTTGGCTTGGCAGAACCACGCCTTTTGCCTTTCGCTCCACATAAAAAGGCTGCCGAAGCAGCCTCAAGTTTCAAAACTTTGTTACTTGTAACCTTTTAAAAAAAGCATAATGATCGCCAATATGATCAGACCGATAAATAATAAAGGTCCGATTCCGGAACTATACACGAAGTATACAGTGATATTGCGGAAAGCCATCACAACAAGGAATAGGAGTAAAAGGATACTTAAAATAATGATCAGAGCGGTATTTTTATTCCGATACAACGTAACCAGCCCCATTATTAAAACTTTATTTACTCGAAGGAATATCACAAAAACATGCCCCACCACATCATTCCGTTAAGAAACAATATGCCACCCACATTTTGTACTATTCAGTATATCGTTAAATATTTCCCCTTCACAAAGCGGGATAATAAAAAAGGGTCGCCGAAGCAACCCGATTTTCCAAAAAGGTTCATAAGGAAAATGAAACCTACATCTCTTCAAGTTCATTGACCGTTACAAACGTATATCCTTCGTTCGTTAACTCTTGTAAAATCCCTTCAATCGCCTGGAGTTCTTTACCCGTATCATCATACATCGGATGCATCAGGATGATCGACCCGGGTTTTATTTGTTCCTTCACATACTTCACTTTGTCAGATGCGGAAGTGTAATAGCTATCTGGTTCCAGATTCCAGGTAATCGTCTCTCTATCATTTTTGTTTAAATAATAAGGCAAGCCTACGATTTTTTTCCCGTTTGGTGGCCGAACGTCAATTTCACCCTTATATCCCGCGTTTCGAATTAATTTATCCGTTTTCTCGATTTCCGTTTTGATATAGGCGGGCGATTTAAAAACCATTCGCCTGTGGGAATACGTATGATTTCCAATCTGATGTCCTGTTTCCGCTATTTTTCCTGCTTCGTCTGGGTACTTTTCGATTTCGTTACCAATCAGGAAGAACGTAGCCTTCACATCGTATTTATCCAATAACGGAAGGATCAGATTTACATTCTTCGAAGGGCCATCATCAAATGTCAAAGCGACCACTTTTTCTTTCGTCTCGACTTTATCCGTTAATCCGCCGAATACCTGATATGTCCTCGAATTCATTAATTTATACGTACCCAGTAATAGAAGGAAAACAACCAGGATTCCCAATCCAATGAATGTCAGTTTCTTTTTCATGACTAGAACCTATCTTTCTATCAGTTTTTTAATCCAATGACTTATGATAGCCAATCATTGAACGTTTCAACTTTATATTAACTCCATTTTAAGCTAAACTCTCACAATCTGGGAAGGATATTCTACAGTTCAACAGGTGATTATCCTTTATGGTGCTCTACCAAACGAACCACCTGCATTCACTTCACATGAATCAATTCAAAACGCTCACAAACGAGCAGCATATCATCCGTATAGGTGTGGCCAATTTTGTTCAGTTCTTCTTTGAACCATTTTTCATGAGTATCCCACCAGTATGTATATGTTCCGTCGCCTTCTCCTTCAGCAATGGCAAACTCTTCACTTACTTCATTCATGGGCAATACTTCGACATTCATTGTTTGTATGATGGCCAAGGGCACATCCTCACTGCTTAAAATAATGCTATAATCACCCACGGATGGTAATGGTTCATTTTCCGTTTCATAAAAAACATACCCAGAGCACGTAGCCGTTTTTATCCCATCCCTCACTAATTGAGCCAAATGATCGGGATCAGCCCCAAATTGCCACGCACTGACTGACTGGGGCTTTTCTTCCTCTTTCCCTTGCCAAAATTCATTCCAATATAGTTCCGCTTTCCGATTCATTTAATGATCTTCCTCCTTGTTCTCCATAGAAGTTAGATGCAAATGCATTTTATCCTTCCTGTATTTGTTCCCATTCACTTAGATACATCCGTGTCATGATCTTTTTACGATTTTCCAGTTTGCAAATAAATTCCAAACTATTGCCATCCGGGTCATTGAAGTGAAT
Source organism: Peribacillus sp. NPDC060253 (assembly GCF_042727425.1). NCBI lineage: Bacteria > Bacillati > Bacillota > Bacilli > Caryophanales > Bacillaceae > Peribacillus > Peribacillus sp. NPDC060253. The sequence continues at coordinate 49,045 of NZ_JBHXAS010000012.1, read as the reverse complement.
TTTCGCATGTGCATATTCCCCGTGAGGCATCACAAAAGGCTCAACTGGTTCAAATCCAAAAGCTTCTCTTGGCTTATACCCCCTGCCTTCAAGCCACGCGACAGAGCTCTTCAAATCTTCCAAGGATACTTGAAAAGCTATATGCCGCAATGAAGGATGATACTCATCCTCCACTTTCTCGGTTTCCCATAGACCCAGCCAACTTTTATCCATTTCAATCCATAGAAAGGCCAAATTGTCTTCAACCTTGTGATCCAACTGCAAGCCCAGCCCTTCATAAAATGCTATGGAACGATCCAAATCACGCACTGGTAAATGTGCTTCATATAAACCTCTTATCATGGAATTCCCCCTATTAGTCAAACCTATCCGCATGATTCGATTACCTATTAGAACTACGGGCTTCACCCGATCTTAACAAAAATATTAACAGTAGATTAAAAGGATGCCAGATAAAAAACGATTGTATTAAAGCTTCATTTTCAGCCCTTCATGAGTTGCCGTGAACCCTAAATGTTCATAAAAACGCAGCGATTCCTCCCGCTTTTTATCAGTCGTCAGCTGAATGATATGGCAGCCCCGCTTCTTTGCACGCTCTATTGCAAATTGAATCAACTTGCTTCCTATACCTTTCCCGCGTTCTGAAGATGCCGTTCGAACCCCTTCAACCGTCGCTCTCCAACCACCTTGATGTGTAAGATAAGGAGTGAAAGTGATCTGTTGCACCCCAACGATTTCCTCCCCACGGCATGCAACAATCAATTCATTATTCTGATCTGAATCAATGGCTTCAAATGCCTTTAGATAGCTTTTTGGAAGAGGATTTTCATAGCGCTCCCTATCTCTGCCCAATACATCGTCCGCAAGCATTTGTACTATCTCACTTAAGTCTTTTACTGTCGCATTCCTGAATGTGATCATACTATCCCTCCTGATATGCACTTTTAGTATCTCCCTTTTTTCGTCAGATGAAAACCTATCGTTCATTAATAACTTCTGCCAATAGTTCGGCTGTCCTCTTTTCTCCCCTAATAATTTTTTCACCAAAATGATGACGGCTGTAAAAATGGGACAAACAAAAAAGGACAAACTTCCTCTTTTATAAGGAAATCCGTCCAGAATAGATTATTAAGTAATTGGCGCAGGATTAAACAATGCCAAATCATTATGCAGGCCCCAATGCTCTGCCCAGGTTTTCTTTTTACCGCTGGCCACTTCCAAAATAAAGTGAAATATTTCCCACCCAACTTCCTCTATGGTCGCTTCACCAGTAGCGATGGTTCCAGCATTTATATCAATCAGATCTTTCCATTGCTCGGCCAATGTATTTCTTGTAGAAACTTTGATGACGGAAGCCATTGATAGATTATAGGGTGTCCCTCTTCCAGTCGAAAAAACTTGAAGGTGCATACCGGAAGCCAATTGTAACGTTCCGCAAACAAAGTCACTAGCTGGTGTTGCCGCAAAAATCAGCCCTTTTTCCACAGCTTTTTCACCTGGAGCCAGTACGCCTGATATAGGGCTGCTTCCTGATTTGGCAACGGAGCCTAATGATTTTTCCACTACATTGGCCAAACCGCCTTTTTTATTTCCGGGCGACGGATTGGCACTTCGATCAGCATCACCCAAAGCTAGGTAGTTATCATACCAATCCATTTCCTTTATTAAGGCCTTTCCTACATCTTCATTCACTGCACGGGGCGTCAATAAATGAATCGCATCCCGTACTTCCGTGACTTCAGAAAATAGAACGGTTGCTCCTGCTCTAACTAACAAATCTGTAGCATATCCAACTGCAGGGTTAGCAGTCACACCAGAGAATGCATCACTTCCTCCGCACTGCGTCCCGATGATTAATTCGGAAACCGGAAACGTCTCCCGCTGCCTGCGGTTCAACTTCATTAATCGTTCCTCCGCCATTTCCATGATGGATTGAACCATTCCCGCAAACCCCTGCTGATCCTGAAGTGAAATGATATCTGAATCGTCCCCGCTTGGATTTATTCTCATCGGAGACAATTTTTCGCACCCCAAACCGACTACCAAGGCTTCCCCGCCGAAACTTGGGTGCTTCGCAAGGTTCTGTATGGTGCGGATGGGAATAACTGCTTCCGGTGCATTGATTGCGACTCCGCAGCCATAGTTGTGATTTAAAGCGACAACATCTTCAACATTCGGATACATCGGGAGAATCTCTTTTTTTATCCGGTTCACCACGAAGTCCAAAACGCCTACTACACATTGAACACTTGTTGTAATACCTAATATATTCTTAGTTCCAACACTGCCATCTTCATTGCGGAATCCTTGAAATGTATATCCTTCCAATGGGGGCAAAGTTTTGGGTATATCATTTGCTATCGGTAATTCCCTTAAATCTGGAGATGCCGGCAATATCACCAATGACTCGTCAATCCAACTACCCTTACTGATTGATTTTGCCGCATAACCGATAACTTCTCCATAGCGGATGATGGTTTCATTCTCGACAATATCCATTAAAGCAACTTTATGACCTTGTGGTATTCTTTCTTTCAATTCAAGCCCACAAGGGAATACAGTTCCTTGATCCAAGCCCCCGGTATTAACTACAATGGCGACATTGTCCATACTATGTACCTTAATATAAAGCGGTACCTCCGTTAGTTGCGTTTTCGTATCCACTTTACCAACCCTTTCAATATAATATGCTAGCAAACTTATCTGATATAGTTATGAAGGTTGCTTTTTAAATGGCTTCATTTTATTCCTTATGCTTTTAGGGATCTTCATTACAACTTTAAACTTACGTATTTTATTTTCAAAAAGTTTGTTTTCTTTTCTTATGTTAATTTTTATCTATTAATACGATTCTTTCAGGTTTATTTACTATGAAAATGTAGGATAGAGCTCCTACGAACAATACACTTGCAACAAAGATTAGGGCACCACTAAAGGAATTTGTTTTAGCTAAAATAAATCCAATGACAAGTGGTGTTACAATACCTGCGATATTCCCAATGGTATTAAAAATACCGCCAGTTAAACCAATAAGTTCTTTTGGTGCCATATCACCGACAAGAGACCATGTAAGTCCTGCCAAACCTTTTGCGAAAAAGGCAATGGACATGATTAGGATAAGAAGAAAAATATTTGAAGTAAAGTTAGCTAATACGATTGTACTGGATAAAAGAAACCCTGTGATAATCGGTGTTTTACGTGCAACAGCGAGCGATTTTCCTTTATTTAATAATTTGTCAGAAATGAACCCACCAGCGATACCTCCAAAAAATGCTCCTATATATGGTACCGATGCTGCAAACCCTGTTTGAATCAGAGATAAACCCTTCTCTGTTACGAGATAAGTAGGGAACCAAGTTAAGAAAAACCAAACAATTGTATTTAACGCATACTGACCAATATAAATTCCGACCATTTGTCTGTTTGTCAACAAAAGACGGATATCAGACCAATTCACTTTTCTTTTTTCTTCTTTATTTGCTAACCCTCCACCTGAATTAATATAATCGATTTCTGCTTGATTTACACGTGGATGGTTGTATGGTTCACGTACAAATACAAACCATAAAATTGCTACAATGATACCTGCTCCTCCTGCAACAAAGAAAACATCGTGCCAGCCAAACTCTTGTAAAATCCATGCCATGACTGGTGTGAAAAGTGCTAATCCAAAATATTGTGCAGAGTTATAAATCGATACTGCTCGTCCACGTTCATGTTGTGGAAACCACATCGTTGTCAATCTGCTATTTCCAGGAAAAGATGGAGCTTCAGTAATACCAACCAAGAATCTTAAAATGAATAACCCAAGTAAGGTGCTAATAAACCCTTGAAAAAAAGTAAATATGGACCACAATAATAAAGCAACACCATAAACTTTACGTGCTCCGAATCGATCTAGTAACCAACCACCTGGAATGTTAAATGCGGTATAAGCCCAGTTAAAGGCTGAAAAAGCAACTCCCAATTTCACTGCATCGAAAGCAAGATCTTCTTTCATTACTGGAGCAGCTATACCCAGAGCAGAGCGGTCAATATAATTAATAACGGTCACGATAAATAACATTGCAAGTATGATAAAACGCACATTGGTTTTTTTAGGATATTCATTTTCATGACTGAGGGGTTGAGCACCGCTACTGTTCATCAAGCTTCCTCCTATTTTTGTTTTTTCTAGTAACACGCTATTTTTTCTCATTGAATTTGAATTTAATAAAGTAAGGGCTTACAATTATTGTTCTTTTAGCAACTACCATGAGTAGAATGTTAATATTTTCATCTTTATTAGATAGAGATATTCATTCTTTTACTCATGGTAATTACCCATTCATTTAATTCAAAAAGTTTATCTCACCAAACATGGTTTTTTAGAGTTATATTCCCACTCTTTAATTAGATATTGCATAGATGTTGAATCATCACGGTCATGATAAGGCAGACTACGATATAATTCATTTGCTTTCATAATTTTATCTATATTTATTTCTACACCTAAACCCGGTTTATCAGGCAGTTTAATTACTCCATCTATAATTTGTAATGGATCATCACATAATTCTTGGCCATCTTGCCATATATAGTGTGTATCAATTGGTGAAATATTTCCTGGTGCAGCAGCCGCTACTTGTGTAAATGCCGCCAATGTAATATCAAAGTGGTTATTGGAATGCGCCCCCCATGTCAGACCCCAATCATTTAATACATGTGCCATACGAATACTACCATTCAATGTCCAGAAATGAGGGTCAGCTAACACAATATCGACTGCCCTAAGTGTTGATGAATGATGGAATTGACGCCAATTTGTAGCAATCATATTTGTAGCAACAGGTAGCCCAGTCGCAATCTTAAATTCAGCCATTATTTCACGGCTAGAGAATCCCGCTTCAGGACCACAAGGATCTTCAATATAAGCAAGTATATCTCCTTTACCTTTGCAAAGCTTAATGGCTTCTTCCAATGACCATGCACCATTTGGATCAAGATTAATTCTTGAATCAGGGAATGCTTCATGTAAAGCTTGAATCGCTTCCATTTCTTCTTCTCCACGAAGTACTCCACCTTTTAATTTGAAACTCTTAAATCCATAACGATCTTCAGCTGCTTTTGCTTGAGCTACAATTCCTTCAGCTGTTAACGTTTTAATTCGTCTAACACGATCCCAATCATCCTTAAATTGTGTTTCACGTAAATAATGAAGATCGAGTTTTTCCATATCTGCGATATAGAATAAATAGCCTAAGAACGGAACTTCTGTCCGTTGAATACCTCCATCGCCAAGTAATGCTGCAATTGGTTTATTAACAAATTTACCAAGTAAGTCCATCATGGCGCATTCAACAGCAGCTTCTGCTTGCACAACAAATTTTAAATTGGCTAAATTTAATCCTTGTAATCCTTCACCAGAGTCACCTTTTATACTCAAACCACCTTTACGTATAGCAGTTATACAACCTCTATAATTGGCAATCTCTTGTCCTACCACAAATGGACGATAACTTTCTATCATTCTAGTAATATCATCGCCGCCATGAATCTCACCGATACCTGTATTCCCCGTTTCATCTTCTAAAATAACAATATTACGAGTAAAATAAGGAGCATGACAGCCACTTAGTGTGAGTAGCGCACTATCATAGCCTGCTACTGGAATAACCTTCATATCTGTAATAATTGGCGATCCCTGCGATTTCATCTTATAACTTCCTTTCATAAGTACTCTAATCATTCATTCGAAAGCGTTATCTATGATCGCATTCACGTTATATGGAATTTTATTATTTTACAAACACCGTTTTAATGGATGTAAAAAACTCTTTTGCTGCTTCTCCCTGTTCCCTGGAGTGGGAGCTGGAGTTTTTCATGCCGCCAAATGGTGCCTGCAATTCAACGCCTGCACTCTCAGCGTTAACCCTGATCAATCCCGCTTCCATATCGTTAACAAATGAAAGCACATGTTGGATATTGGCTGTAAAAATCGAAGCACTAAGTCCGTATTCCACGCTGTTCGCAAGATGCAGGGCTTCTTCAACTGAATCGGCTTTCAATAAAGCAATCACCGGACCAAAAATTTCTTCCTGTACAATTGTCATACCTGAGGTGCAGTTATCAAAGATCGTAGGCTCTACATAGAAGCCATTTGCCTGAGAGCCTTCTTCAGCACGCTTACCGCCAATAAGAAGGGTAGCGCCTTCTTCCACTCCTTTTTCGATATAGGAAAGAACCGTATTTAATTGATTTTCGCTAGCACATGGTCCCATCCATGTTCCGCTGTCCAATCCATCCCCGATGGAAATTCCTTTCGCTTCTTTCACCAGCAACTGCTTGAACTCTTCATAAACTTCAGCTGCAACAATGACACGGCTTGTCGCTGTACATTTTTGCCCAGTTGAACGAAACGCACCTGTAATGACTGCTTCTACAGCCAGATTAAGATCCGCATCCGCTGCAACGATTACCGGGTTTTTCCCGCCCATTTCAAGCTGATATTTCGCTCCACGTGCTAACGCCGCTTGTCCAATCCTTTTTCCAACGCCGTTTGAGCCAGTAAAGGTAATGCCGTTTACATCCTCGTGATCGGCGATGCCCTGCCCAATGACACTGCCCGGCCCCGTGACCATATTGACAACACCCGCTGGTAAACCGGCTTCTTCAAAACATTCCATGATCTTTGCACAGGTGATGGCCGTCTCAGTGGCTGGCTTCACCACAATCGTATTCCCATATACGAGAGCAGGAGCCATCTTCCAGATTGGGATGGCGATTGGAAAATTCCAAGGTGTAATGACGCCCACTACACCAAGCGGGACGCGCGTCGTGAACATAAGCGCTGAACTGTCGGTAGATGGAATGACATCCCCCACTTTACGCATTCCTTCTCCTGCATAGTATTTCAGGATCGCAATACCGCGTGCCGTTTCCCCTTTTGTTTCAGCAAAGGTCTTTCCCATTTCCCGAGTTGCACATTCTGCGATTTCATCAATCCGCTTTTCAAGAATTTGCGCTACTTTATATAGATACTCCCCGCGCTCTGAACCAGCTAGTTTGCGCCATTTTTCTTTCGCCTTTTTCGCAGCTTCTACAGCCAGGTTCAAGTCATCCTTGGTAGATTTTTGTAGATATCCGACAATTGCCTGTTTATCTGCCGGGTTTAAACTTTTTTCAACTTCATTTGAAATGGAAGTAACCCATTCACCGTTAATATAGTTAAGATATGTTTTTGTTTGAACTGTAGTTATCATATATAATCCCGCCCTTATTAGATTGATTGAATTGTTGTTTCTTTTGGAAAACGATCTAAAGCATGTTCTAATATTTTTTGCATTTCTGCATAATGTTCTTTTTCCACCGGAAGAATTGGTAATCTGACTGTTTGCCCAACCGGCATTCCCATAATCTCCATACCTGCTTTAATGAGAGAGACGGCATACCCTTTTCGCTGACGGCGAATGTTGTTGATTGGCATAATGACTTGTTGGTAAATTTCATTAACCGTTTCTTGATCTCCACTCAAAATGCCATTATAGAATTTTCGTGAGATGTGCGGGATGTAATTGGATATCGCAGATGAGTATGAGTCAAAGCCAAGTGGAACGTAGGCCGACATGGTAACTTCCGCAAGCGGCATTCCGTTCAGCCAGCCGAAACGTTTTCCGAAGGTTTGTGTAAGGAGTCCATTCAGCTCCATATTGCCTAGACCGTCTTTTACGCCGACCACCTGAGGGACCTCCGCGAGCGCTTCCAAAGTTGAAATTGAAAATGACACATTATCTCGCTGATATACTATTGAGTTTAAGTCTGTACTTTCTGCGATGGCTTTGAAATAAGCCGCCAAACCTGCCTGTTCTCCAGTAACGAGATATGGAGGTAATATTAAATAACCATCTGCCCCTCTATCCGCTGATATTCTGGCAAGTTCCAAGGAAGTTTGAATATTGCCTCCTACCCCCGTGTATACAGGGACTTTTCCAGCCGTGACGGATACGGCTACCTCTACCATCGCTTCATATTCCTCTTTACTTAACGATGGATATTCTGCTGCTGCACATGCCACGAAAATAGCCTCGAGTCCCTCATTTATTAAAAATTGGATGTTTTGGGCGAGTGCTTTTTCATCAAGCTTATTACTCGTTGTGAATGGTGCCACGGGAAATCCGAGAATCCCTTTAGGTGCCTTGCGAATCTTATTCATTATTTATTCCCCCTTGTGTATTATTGTTTTATTGTAAGACAAATACACTGTTCGGTCAATTGTATTTTTATTATTTTCTGAAAAATTCAATATGACCTCATACTTCAACAATTTCGCTTCTACTTTATACAAAAAAAACAGAAAATGAGGGAGCGGAAATGCAAAACGATTATTAAAAAAAAGCCATTGACAAACAATTTCATTTGTCTTACCATTGGACAAAACTAAATATTAAGAATTTTAACAAGAGGGGGAGCGATTAAGTTTGTAAGCGGTATCAATAAAAAATAAAATACGTTTAAGGAAGTGAGTATATGAACGCTGAAGAAAAAGTTTTCCAAGCATCTACTAAACTGCCGAATGCCCAGAAAAAAACACGCACACGATGGTTCATTGTCTTCATGCTCTTTTTAGTTACCGCTCTGAATTATGCGGATCGTGCGACGCTATCAATTGCGGGAACGGATATGTCAGGTCAGCTTGGTCTCGATTCAGTCATGATGGGCTATGTTTTCTCCGCTTTCGCTTGGTCTTACGTAGCTGGACAAATTCCAGGAGGATGGCTTTTAGACCGTTTTGGCTCAAAAAGGGTTTACTTTTGGAGTATCACGCTATGGTCTTCCTTTACGCTTTTACAAGGATTGATCGGTTTTCTCGGTTCTGCCGGAACAGCTGTCATGGTATTGTTCGGACTCCGTTTTTTAGTTGGATTGGCAGAAGCTCCTTCCTTCCCGGCCAACAGCCGCATCGTTGCTACCTGGTTCCCAAGCCATGAACGCGGAACCGCGGCTGCCACTTTCAATTCAGCCCAGTATTTTGCCACTGTTCTCTTCGCACCGATTATGGGATATATTACGTATAAATTTGGTTGGGAATATGTCTTCTTCTTTATGGGCGCTTTGGGAGTCATCGTTGCTTTCATCTGGATGAAAACGATTTATGGACCAAAGGAACATCCGCGTATCAACAAAGCTGAGCTTGAATATATCGAAGCAGGCGGCGCTTTGATTAATATGGATCAAACCACTACAAATAAGGAGGAAAAGAAGGGTGTCAACTGGAATCATATTAAGCAGCTGTTATCAAACCGTATGCTGTTAGGTGTTTATCTCGGACAATATTGCATTACAACATTAACGTACTTTTTCCTGACATGGTTTCCTGTATACCTTGTACAAGAAAGAGGCATGACCATTCTTGAAGTTGGACTCGTCGCTTCCCTTCCAGCCATTTGTGGATTTTTTGGCGGCATGCTCGGAGGGACATTCTCGGATTTCTTGTTACGGAAGGGATTCTCATTGACTGTCGCTCGAAAAATGCCAATTGTTGTTGGGATGCTTCTATCGATGAGCTTAGTGGCTGCAAACTATGTAGATACGGAATGGGTTGTTATATTCGTTATGGCCCTTGCGTTTTTCGGTAAAGGATTTGGGGCACTCGGCTGGGCGGTAGTTGCCGATACCTCACCAAAAGAAATGTCCGGTATTAGTGGGGGGCTTTTCAACACATTCGGTAACATTGCCGGCATCACAACACCAATTATTATCGGATATATCATTGCCACAACAGGGTCATTTAATGGGGCACTAGTCTTCGTATGTGCTAATGCTCTTGTCGCGGTCTGCAGCTATTTATTCCTTGTTGGTGAAATTAAACGTGTAGAGTTAAAATCATAGATAACTAAATATTCTGGTAGGGGGGAAATTATGAATAATCAATTACTTAAGGATAATGTAAAAATCGGCACACCGGTCATATCCGAAATGAGCGTCATTCCAGTTGCGGGCCATGACGGCATGCTTCTGAACCTGAGCGGTGCCCATGCTCCTTATTTCACCCGGAACATTATCATTTTAAAAGACAATGCGGGTAATACTGGTGTCGGTGAAGTTCCTGGAGGCGAAAAAATTCGCCAGACACTCGAAGATGCCAAACAATTGGTTGTCGGCCAGTCCATTGGAACATACAACAACATTCTAAATACCATCCGTAAGCAGTTTGCGGACCGGGATGCAGGAGGGCGCGGCCTTCAGACGTTCGATCTCCGTATTGCCATCCATGCCGTAACAGCATTTGAAGCGGCACTTCTTGATTTAGTCGGACAATACTTAGGTGTACCAGTCGCAGCCCTTCTCGGCGAAGGACAGCAGCGTGATAAGGTAGAAATGCTGGGCTACTTATTTTATGTAGGTGACCGTAATAAAACAGATCTTGGTTATTTAAGCGAACCTGAAGCGGAAGATGACTGGATTCGCCTCCGTCATGAGGAAGCGCTGACACCCGAATCGATTGTCCGCTTGGCAGAAGCCGCCCACTCTCGCTATGGATTCAATGATTTTAAATTGAAAGGCGGGGTTTTGCGCGGGGAAGAAGAAATCGAAGCGGTGACGGCACTTGCGGAACGCTTCCCTGAAGCCAGGATCACCCTTGACCCAAATGGCGGCTGGCTACTTGAGGATGCAATTAAACTTTGCCGGAACCAGCATCATGTTTTAGCCTATGCGGAAGATCCATGCGGAGCGGAAAATGGTTTTTCCGCCCGGGAGGTGATGACGGAATTCAGGCGTGCAACGGGCCTTCCCACCGCTACGAATATGATCGCAACGGACTGGAGGCAAATGGGGCACTCCATTCAACTTCAATCCGTGGACATTCCTCTTGCCGATCCGCATTTTTGGACGATGCAAGGCTCCGTCCGCGTCGCTCAAATGTGCAAGGAATGGGGATTGACATGGGGATCACACTCCAATAATCACTTTGACATTTCACTTGCCATGTTTACACACGTTGCAGCAGCCGCACCAGGAAAAATCACTGCGATCGATACCCACTGGATTTGGCAGGATGGGCAACGTTTGACGAAAGAACCTTTTAAAATTGTCGGTGGAATGGTGGATGTCCCTTCCAAACCCGGACTTGGAATTGAATTGGATATGGAACAAATCGAGAAGGCACATCAGCTTTATAAACAAAAAGGGCTTGGTGCCCGTGATGATTCTATGGCTATGCAATACCTGGTCTCCGGGTGGAAGTTCAATCCAAAATCACCTTGCCTTGTCAGATGATTTTTTTCCAACAATGCGTGCGTCTCTCTCTATAGAGCGACGCATTTTACTTTTTTTGGGGCATAGGCCTTCTCTTCCTCACATGCAAATAAGTGTATTATATTATATAATTAGTCTTACAGTAAAAATACATATCGGATTTCACAGAAAAGGGGTTACATAATGGAAGAATCGTCAAAGAAATTAGGCGTACAATCAGTACATCGAAACACTCTTTCACAACAAGTCGTGGATCAAATTGTGCATCTGCTCGTCAGTGGACAAATGAAAGCGGGCGACAAACTGCCTCCTGAAATGGAACTTATGAAAGAACTTGAAGTTAGCCGGCCGGTTTTACGGGAGGCTCTCAGTGCACTTGATACGCTAGGGGTCATTACGCGGAAAACGCGTGAAGGAACCTTTTTTAACGATAAAATCGGTACGCATCCATTCTCTGTCATGCTGGCGCTTGCTACGGATAATTTACCCGCAATCATCGAAGCACGAATGGCATTGGAGTTGGGATTAGTAACGATGGCTGCCGAGAAGATCACAAACGAACAACTGGAGAAACTCCAAGTTACGATTGACACGATTGCCAATAGTGAAGACAACGATTATGGAGAGGCTGATAAAGAATTCCACAAGATCATTGCTTTAAGTGCGAACAATCCCATTATTGAAGGTATGATCGATTCCTTATTAATTACCCATAATAAAATAAATAGCCTGATTCAATTCAGAGAACGGGAATTGACAGTAAAGTATCATAAAGCGATCTATGCGGCACTTGCAGCACATGATCCACATGAAGCATTCAGCCAAATGTACAAGCACCTTGATTACGTCCGTCAGAAAGTCCTTCAATATTCTCACGCAAATTAAGCAAAAAAAATCTTAAGAATCATAAACTAGCGGATTACTCAATGAGTCTCTCTCATAGGTACACCTAAAAAGTGGATATTTTCAGGAAAAATTAAACCTATTTTGCTTCCAAGATTTCAAAGTTTCAACATACCTTTTAAATCCAATTGATAGCATAATTATTTTTGAGAAAAACTGGATAGTAGTTGAACTATCCAGCCCCCACTTATCCAGTTCGATTGAAATGAGAATGTCAGGACTCCCGAATGAAGTCGAAACCTTCCTCTTACAAATTGTCTGGCTAACCAAAATCCCCATCCACTGAACCTGCCAAGGCTCCACTCAAAAAAAATGCATCCCTGCTTACTGGCAGGAATGCATGTATTAGGTACTTATTTAATCGTTCATTCTACTTATCCAACTCATAATGGATTCCTCTTTTGGCTTCCAACCAAGTAATTCCCTGGCATGCACAGCTCTTACCCGGCTGTTGGAGGCAATGGCAAAACGAGCCCAGTCACCAAGTTCATCAATAGCCTCATCCATCGGCCAGCTTAATGTTCTCCCCCCATAACCAAGTGCTTCACTGATTGCTGCGGCAAGATCGCCATATGATTCTTCCCCATTTTCGGCATAAAAAACTGATGCAGCCGGTGCTTTTTCCAGAAGCAATTGATACAACCTGGCCAAGTCCTTTATATGGACATTAGACCACCGATTCACTCCCATTCCAACATGGACACCTGCCTTCATTTCACGGGATTTACGAATAATTTTTGGCAATTGATCACTTTCCGTTGGCAAGCCGAGAGAGTCTCCGTAAATCATCGAAGGACATAGTACAACTGCCCTGATTCCTTGTTCGATACCTGCCCTCCTGATTGAGGAATTGATTGAAACACGTTCTTGCCTTATATCCATAGGGTTTATCGATTTGTCAATATACGGGGATATCCCGATAAAAACAGGACCACCACACCTCTGTGCAGTGGTCTGTTAAAATTACGGTTTAATAAGCACTCCAACCAGCATCTGCCGTGATGACGGTACCATTGACAAAGCTGGAATCATCCGAGGCCAGGAACAAAGCAATTTTCGCAATTTCCTCAGGTTTTCCATTGCGTGGATTGATGGCCATTCCCAATTGCTGACGAGATGCACCGAATCCATTGATATTCGTCATGCTTGAGCCAATATTTGTTTCAACTCCGCCTGGTGCTATCGCATTACAGCGAATTCCTTTATCCGCATACATGAAGCCGGTGTTTTTTGTGAAGCCAACCACTGCGTGTTTCGAGGCAGTGTATGCTCCGCCTGCTCGTGCACCATATAAACCGCCGGCAGAAGCAATATTGAGGATGACTCCTTTTTGTTTTTCTAAAAAGATTGGTAACACCTTTCTTGTCGAACGCATGACGCTTGTCGTGTTAATTGCAAAAATCCTGTCCCATTTAGAATCTTCAATATCTCCGGCAGGTTCCATGCCATCCATGATGCCCGCGTTATTCACCAGTATATCCACCGTACCAAACGTACTGACTGTCGTATCGATCAATTGCTGAATATCTTCTTCTACTGCAACGTTCGTTTTAATCGCAAAAGCTGATCCGCCAGTTGCTTTTATCTCTTCTACCGTAGCGTTCGCACCATCGAGATTTAAATCCGACACGACAACTTTAGCCCCTTCTCGAGCATAAAGTATGGCAATTTGTTTTCCCATGCCTGATGCTGCACCTGTAACGACTGCAACCTTGTCTTGTAATTTCATGTAATCTCCCCCATATTCAATCTAGTAAAATCGCCACTTATTGTACAGATGTTCATTAACTACCTTCCTTTATAGTATAATTAGTTTCAATAAGGTTATACAATCAGCAAATGCAGCTCTCGATGTTGAACAATGAACACATATGATTCATTTTGTTTATTAAAAGTCCAAAAACGAACAAAGGATGAGGAGAATGTCCAATAATAACACTGGGATCGATAGAAGGATCAGGAAATCCAAAAAGACTTTAAAGGAGTCCCTCATATCATTAATGCAAACTAAGGATTTTAGGGAGATATCCATTACTGACATTGTAGAACTCGCCGACCTTAATCGCGGTACCTTCTATAAACATTATCAGTACAAAGAGGAACTGCTTGAAGAAATCATGGAGGATGTCATAGCCGATTTAATCCTATCTTATCGGGAACCTTATAAAAATGGTGATACCTTTACCATCAATGAACTAACGGCATCAGTCATCAAAATATTTGAACATGTGGCTAACTACAAAAATATTTATACCCTCGTTCTAAAGTCGAATGCATTGCCAAAACTACACGATAGAATTTGTAATGAATTAAAGAAACTGCCTTTAGAGGACCTGGAAGATTATCGGCCAAACCCTAAGATTAATGCAGAACTTGCCTCCAGCTACCAAGCATATGCGATTTTAGGCATGATTATCGAATGGGTCAACACTGGCTTCACATATAGCGCCGATTATATGGCAGAACAATTACTAGAAATCATTACTAATAGGCCAGTTAATGCTGTTTTTAAAATAAACCATACATTTAATGATGGACAGAAATAAGAGGGCTGCATGGGCAACCCTCTTGTTCCTTAAAAATTCACGTCAATCAGCAATTTTAGTGTTATGGATCCTTTCTACTAGCCGAGTTCCATTACTTCAACTCATCGGATGACACTAACCTTTTTTCCAATCAAGAAAGATATAAAAGCAAATATTATTAGAAAAAAGGAAAGGAAACCGTAAGCTGCCCCTTCAAATCCCCTAATGTGAACAAACCCGATATAAAATAGAATAAAGGCAGCAATAATCGCTATGATTCCTGGCAACATCTTTAATAAAAGAGGACATCCTCTTTTACTAAGCCACCAAGTAAGGGTCAATATAATCATCCCTGGTATGAGAGTCATCAGCAATGGTACTAAAATCATCATAAAATCCACTCCCTTCATTAATTTTAGCATAAATTACCAATTTATTTTACCGGATTTTTCGAATTCAGTGGCAAATTGAGGTGAAAAATGAGATGTCAGAAGGGCTATACCAAAATGAGTAATAGTGGTGAAAAGGTTGAACATCCTGCGACATTCCATTTTATGTATGAAACCAAATAAAAGGTGCAACATGATCACCTGGCTGGGGCTGATGGAATGTGAGGTAAATTATTGAGTTCTAGGACGATTTTTCGATTGTGGGTCGAAACAATGAACTGTAAGTACAATTATTCAATTATGGGACAAATTAATGATAAAAATCAATAAACAAGGCCCCTATTCACATAGGGGCCTTGTTTTATGTTTCCTTTAAGCGGTTTGATTTTTTTTCTCAGCTGGCTTTTCTTCAGCCGGCCATGCACGCTTAATGAATAATGTCAGAATCAGTGCCACAGCAGCAATGAAGGTGGATACAAAGAAGGAGAAGTTAATTCCATCGAGCATCGCCTGCATTCCGATTTGGGCCTGCATTTGTTCCATCATTTCAGCAGTGGGCTGGCTTGTTAGTTCGCTCATTGCTTTGGTCATTAAATCCTCACCGGAAGATGCTGCATGGTTTGACATGACCGTAACAAGCAATGCTGTACCGATTGCGCCTGAAATCTGGTTCAGCGTGTTATTCATGGCGGTACCATGCGGGTTCATACGGGCTGGCAGCGAGTTCAATCCATTTGTCATGATCGGCATCATGGCCATGGACAAACCGAATAAACGGACGGAATACAGAATCACAATATGTGTATAAGAAGTATCCATTGTTAATTTACTGAAGAAATACGTCGTCACCACAGTAATAAACAAACCGGTTGAAGCAAGTATGCGCGCACCGAATTTATCGAAGAGCTTACCGGTAATCGGTGACATGAGGGCCATCAATAGTGCACCGGGCAGCATCAATAATCCTGAATCGAATGGTGAAATGCCACGGACCGTTTGTGTATACATCGGCATTAAGATCATCGCCGAGAACATGGCCATATTCAACACGATTGAAATCGTTGCAGATAAGGCGAACATCGGATGTTTGAAGATCTTGAATTCAAGCATTGGCGTTTCCATTTTCAGCTGGCGTGTAATGAAAAGGATCAGGGAAATGGCACCGACAATCAATGTTCCATATACCCAAGGGCTATCCCAGCCTTTGCTGCCTGCCGAACTAAATCCATAAAGCAATCCGCCAAACCCTAAGCTTGAAAGAATGACCGATAATTTATCAATTTTAATATCGACTTTTTCCTTTTTGTCTTTAAGTTTAAAGAAGCCGAGAATAAGCACTAGTAAAGCAAGCGGAGTGATGAAGTGGAATAGCATTCTCCAATCATAATGTTCGATGATCCAGCCTGAAAGCGTCGGCCCGATTGCAGGGGCAAACATCATGACTAAACCGAATAATCCCATTGCCGAGCCCCGTTTTTCAACAGGGAAAGCAGTTAAAAGCACGTTCATTAATAACGGCATCATAATTGCAGAACCTGCAGCCTGAACCATACGTGCGCTCAATAATAGCGGGAATGTATGCGCTACACCTGCAACGATCGTCCCGATTGAGAAAAGCAGCATGGCTGTCAGGAACAGATTACGTACCGAATACTTTCTTATTAAGAAGGCTGTTGTCGGAATCATGATTCCGTTCATAAGCATATAGCCCGTTGTCAGCCATTGAACTGTGGAAGTCTCGATTCCCAGGTCTGTTTTGATAGATGGCAGTGCAATATTTAAAAGGGTTGAATTCAGTATCGCTATAAACGCCCCGACCATCAGTATGGCCAAAATGCCATACGAACCCTTTTTTTCATTTGTTTGTGCAGTACTCACTTTTTATCTATTCCTCCATTCAAACTGTTGGTTCATTTAATTGTACGATAGGTATAACCCAATCTCATAAAATCAATAATATACCCACAGTTCATTTTTTGCAATAAAAATTTATTGGTTTAAATAAGGGTTTGTGCTGTGATGGAAAATAGAGTACGATTACATTTATACAAGCAGTATAATTGAAAATCAGGTGATATGATGAATAATCGAAGGCAGAATGTTATCGATACGGCTCATAAGCTGTTTATTGATAAGGGCTACCAAGCCACGTCCATCCAGGACATTTTAGAAGGCAGCGGCATTTCCAAAGGTACATTCTATAATTATTTCCCTTCCAAGGGAGAATTATTTATTGCCATTTTCCGTTCCTTCTATAAAAGGATTCTCCACGAACGAGAAAAACTATTGGTTGATCAAGATTCAGCAGATATTGAAATTTTCATCAAGCAGCTCGAACTGCAAATGATGGAGAACAAACAAAGTAAAATGCTTATTCTGATCGAAGAAGTCCGCGTTTCAAACGACGATGAATTAAAACAATTCATCAATGAGACTCTTTTATTAAGCATACGCTGGATGTATGAACGTTTTCTCGATATTTTCGGGGAAAGCAAAAAACCCTATCTTTTAGATAGCGTCATTATCTTTCATTCGATGATGACCCATGTAAATCATTTTAATTATCGTGCTAATGCGAAAGGTTCTTCGGAAATACAGATTATCCGCTACTGCATGAACAGAATTGTCCATTTAGTCGATGAAGTGGCAGAAAGCGGAGAACAGATCCTGAGTCCGGAACTAATCGATACGTGGTTTCCAAAATTTAAAAATCATCTTAATCCATGCCATAATGAATTGCTTAACTCCACCTCTGAATTGAAAAAAGCAATTAACAAAGCCTTCCCTTGCGGTGAAAATAGAACAAGAGCCATTGAACTTGTCGATTTTATCCAGGACGAGCTGATGCAGTCCGACAAACCGCGGAAATTTTTGATAGAAAGTTTGCTGCTCACGCTAAAGACTCAATATGCCGTGCAGGTCCCGGCATGCATGGAGAACTTTGAAAAAAGCATCAACTCTTGTTTGTACCAATGAAGGTCGGAAAGATTAATGAGGTTGAGTAATATGACAAGCACCTGCCGAAAAACGCAGGTGTTTTTTTCAATTTATTTGCCGCTATAGGTGGATTTGCTGCAAGTATTTTTTCACAGCCGGGTATTGGTGAATCATAAGAATCCCGCCAATTTGGCCAACGTGTGAATATCCCTGGATCACAGTGCATTCATTTCGCAAAAGCTTGTTTTCAGCCCTCTTCCTTTTATGAAAAAAATCATTTTGTAAAGTGTTGGTTTTATAAGCATGGCCTAAGGAAAGACTAGCCTTATAAAAAGGAGGTCTAGCTATTTGAGTGCGAATAAAAGTAGTTTGTCCATTCTTGCGTTAGGCGGAGTGAACGAAATCGGAAAAAACATGTATGTGGTTCAATATTCAAACGATATCGTCATTATTGACTGTGGTGCCAAGTTTCCTGATGAAAGTTTATTAGGAGTGGACTTGATCATTCCTGATATTTCCTTTCTTCAGGAAAATAAGGATAAGATCCGGGCTCTAATTGTAACTCATGGGCATGAAGATCATATTGGCGGTATCCCCTATTTCTTAAAAAAATTGAACGTACCTATTTATGCTACACGTTTAACACTTGGTTTGATTGAATTGAAGTTAAAAGAACATAACCTTTTGGGTGATACGGAATTAATCCAAATCGACTCGGATTCAAGGTTGGAATTTGGGGAGATGCGTCTGGACTTTTTCAAAACGAATCACAGTATTCCCGATTGCCTTGGAGTCACCATCCATACACCGGAAGGCACGGTCGTTCATACAGGGGACTTCAAATTTGACTTAACTCCCATGAACAATCAGTATCCCGATATCCATAAAATGGCCAAAATCGGGAGTGAAGGTGTCTTGGTTTTATTATCTGAAAGCACGAACGCTGAACGTCCCGGCTCCAGTCCCTCGGAGCATCTAGTTGGCAGCCATATTGAAGAGGCCTTTATGCACGCTAAACAGAAAGTCATTCTTTCAACCTTC
This sequence comes from Peribacillus sp. NPDC060253, assembly GCF_042727425.1. NCBI lineage: Bacteria > Bacillati > Bacillota > Bacilli > Caryophanales > Bacillaceae > Peribacillus > Peribacillus sp. NPDC060253. Next base: position 30,015 of record NZ_JBHXAS010000012.1, on the reverse strand, counting down.
GCTTCAAACGTCAACCGCGTTCAACAAGTTGTGAACGCTGCTCAGAAGACAAACCGGAAACTAGCCTTAATTGGACGAAGCATGGTGAACGTCGTATCCGTTGCCATTGAACGCGGGTACCTCGAGGTTCCTGATGGGATGCTTATCCAACCACAAGAAGTGGATAATTATGCTCCTGAAAGGGTCGCGGTTTTATGTACAGGAAGTCAAGGTGAGCCGTTTGCTGCCCTTTCTCGCCTTTCCAGTTCGAATTATCGGGATATGAGTATATTGCCTGATGATACAGTGATTCTTGCCTCCACTCCAATACCCGGAAATGAGCGGGATGTTTCACGTATCATCGACAACCTGTTTCAACTGGGTGCCAAAGTCATTTACGGTTCTGGGACTGTAACAGGCATGCATGTTTCCGGACATGCCTATCAGGAAGAATTAAAGCTCATGCTTACCCTGATGAAACCTAAGTATTTCATACCCATTCACGGTGAGTATCGGATGTTGCACCAGCATCGATTACTAGCTGAATCTGTCGGGGTGGAGAAGGACCATACTTTCATCATCAATAATGGCGATGTCGTGGATATTGAAAACTCCGTTGCCCGTCAAACAAGAAAGGTGGCTGCCGGCAATACCTTTGTGGACGGCATGGGCGTTGGTGATGTTGGAGAAATCGTACTGCGGGACCGGAAGCAGCTTTCCGAAGATGGAATGCTCGTAATCGTTATAACACTAAGCAAGTCGGAAAGAAAAATAGTATCAGGACCCGATACCATTTCCCGTGGATTTGTATATGTTCAAAATTCCGAGGACCTCCTTAAACATGTGAATCGTCTTGTTACGAAAACGGTCAACGAATTGCAAAGTGACAGGATATACAGATGGAACATCATCAAACAAACCATAAAGAAGGAACTGGGGCAATATCTCTTTAATCAAACTAAGAAAAAACCAATGATCCTTCCGATCATCATCGAGATTTAGCGCCAAATTGAAAGGAACTCGACTATGTAGCCGAGTTCCATTTTTTAATCAAGTTCCGATTTACTTGCTTTAGCAGCCATCGCCTTGTTCTTATTCCAAACCTTGAACATCATGAAAAGTACGGCTAGTCCTATGATCACGACGAATAAGAGGCTTATGAAGAATCCAGGACGGATCTCTTTTTCAAGCAAAGTTCCACTTACCGCTGCAACAATTAAAAGAAGTCCGAAAACGGCCGTAATCTTACTCCAAATCTTACCTTCCAAAATTTTGAATGAAGAAAGAATGATGAAGGCCCAGTTATACAGTAGCAATATACCAGCTGATGTTGTAATGTATTCATAAATCTTGCCTGGCAGGAGCAAGGCAGTGATGATCGAACCTAAAAGCCCTAAGGCGCCAAGACCCAGTGAAGGTAATGGAAGTTCCTTGAATCTCTTGATCTTTTGCATGAATAATGCGGGTGCATTCCCATCTTTAGAAAGTGTAACCAATAAATTCGTCACACCAAATAATGAGGCGGTCATCGTCGAGAAACCGGCAATGATGATTGCACCGTTAAAAACATGCGGGAAAAATGTCAGGTAATAACTATCCAATGCCGTAACAAAAGGGCTTTCTTTTTCACTGAATGCGCCTAACGATACCATGGTGACGGCTAACCCCAATGAAACGACATAGATGATTGTCAAAACCAAGAGCATGATGGTCCCTGCCTTTGGCGCATCTTCCTTCTTTTTCAGCTGCATCGCCATCAGCCCAATCACTTCAATGCCGCCAAACGCATAAAAAGCATAAATAAGCGATGTCCAAAACCCTTTTAGCCCTTTAGGAAATAACTCACTGTACGTATTCGGAAATGACGGGGGCTTGTCTCCATCTAGTCCAAACCAACCGACAACGGCACAAATTGCGATAATGATAAACATGACAATCGCGGCTGTCTTAATGACCGCAAGGATGTTTTCAACGCTGTCGAACCCCTTTGTTCCAAGCAATACCACAACGATTGAAACAATAGCAAACCCGGTCGCAAATAACCATAGCGGAACTTTTGGCAACCAAAATTGGGATAATAGCGAAAGTGCAGTAAGCTGACTTCCCATAATCAATATATTGGAGGACCAATAATTCCAGCCACAGCTAAAGCCTGCCCATCTTCCAAATGCTTTATTGGCATAATAACAAAAAGAACCCTCTTGAGGATCCGCAACCGTCATCTTAGCAAGTAAATTATAAACGATGTATGTACCCAGTGCAGCCAATACAAATGAAAATACAATAGATGGGCCCGTTGTTTTAATGCCTATTGTCGAGCCTAGAAAATACCCTGTTCCGATCGTACAGCCTACACCGACCAATGACAACTGCCACCATTTCATATCCCCATTTTGTTCGCCGGAAGCACTGGAATCTATCCCATTCTTTCCTATTGATGAACTGCAATTGGCATCTTTCATTACGCTCCCCCCTTTCCATTCATAGTGTTAATAAAGCCACATTGAATTATGCAAGGAAGAAGTTTTCCAATCTTTATTCACGATGGCCCAGGTGCCTCCAGTGATAATCCAGAGATGATCGAAATAAGACCCATTCGTCAATGCAGCTACAAAGAAATCAGGCCAATAAAGATCATCCCGCTATAAGTGAAAAGTTGGGATACCCCATAACTTGAAGCTGTCTTGGCCAAAATAAGTTGGATAACGGACTTTTGCTGAACCCTGCCCCAACGATACAGGCATGCCAAAAACCATTATCGGAGCTGCAAGGGTAAGCCCAATAAAAAATAACTCAACATGAAATGTATACTCAAAAGATTTCACTCCCATCAAGCTAGGAAACAACTTATACATTCTATGTGACAGCCTCCCCCCTATAACTGTGATGGTGAACGTTACGTAAAAAGTCGTGGAATTGCAGTTCAAAACCAGCTTATTGCTTACTTGTTACCATTTAATTAGCGGCTTCCTTTTTGTCTGTACTAATGGATTTCATAACAATCAAAACGATGCAAATGCCAATGATTCCAGTAATGATATAACTTATATTAAGATGATTTTTCATGACAAGGGACATGACCGGAGGGCCAGCCGCAACTCCGATGAACCTTGAGGACATATAGAAGGAAGTTATCGTCCCCCTTAGTTCCTTTTCAATGTTTTGGGTGATGATGGCATCAAGTGTCGGCAGTAACGCGCCAATCGCGATTCCGACAAGGCTTGTTACGAGTAACAGAAGAAATACATTCTCTTTTGTATATCCGACAAAGACCAGACTGATTGACAGGACAGCTAAACTGATCATGATGATCTTTTTCATGATCGGTAATTCACCTTTGATCTTTTTCCCTGCAACATATGAAGATACACAAAGAAAAAACAGCGGGATCGCTATCACAAAACCCTTCTTGACTCCGTGCAAATCATGTATTTTCTCCAAATTTTCCGACAAAAAGAAAAGGACCCCGAACAATACCAACATGACAAATACACCAATCAGGAAAACAGTATATAGCCACTTTCCTTCCTGCTTGAATATTTGTTTCGTATCCTGCCAGAATTCTTTAAATTTCTTTGGTTCTTCCTTCTCCTTTGGTACCTTTATAAAGAAGAAGACCAATACAATTGATATTAGACTGAAGAATGAAATCGAGAAGAAAGGTAAAAACCAGATAAATGCGGCAAAAAGCGAACCCAATATTGGGCTCAGTACTTTCCCAAATGTATTCGAAGTTTCGATGATACCCAAACATGCACTGGTTTTTTCATCATCATCTTTGTAAAGGTCTCCCACCAATGGCAAAATGATGGGCGAGGCACCAGCAGCACCAATCCCCTGTAATACTCTCCCAATGATGATCCAAGTAAACGGATCATCCAATTTCCACGATGCATAGCCCGCAACCAATCCACCAATCAGGGCAAGGACCAAACTTGGCAAGATCACCATTTTCCTTCCGAATCGGTCTGATAAATAACCAGCTATGGGGATTAAAAAAATTGAAGCTACGGAATAACTTGTAATGACCATGCTAGATTGAAATGAAGATATCCCCACCTTTTCCTCGAATATGGGTAATACCGGGATAAGCATTGAATTTCCAAGCGTCATTACCAATGGGATTGATGCCATGCTAATCAAGCACCATATGCTGACATTATTTTTCTCATGACCTTCCATACCTACACTCCTCGTCCATTATAAACACCACCGCCAACATACAAAGGCAAAAAAAAATGAATACTTATTCGACTTGCATTGATTTTTAGATGTCTTTATTTAATATGTTGTAGGGCTGAAAGATTTATTCAACTGTTACTTATGAAAATGAATGGCACTTTTTCCATTCCAAAAAAAGTGGTACAAGTCCATTTGTTTGAATACATTCAAATAAGTAAATGTATCAAATGATGAGGTGATGATTTGGGTGCTTTTTTCAGCTATGTATTATTAGGCTTATCGCTAGCAGCTCCTATCGGTCCCATTAATGCTGCTCAATTGGACAAAGGAATCAAGAAAGGCTTTTGGCATGCCTGGATTTTTGGCTTGGGTGCCATTTTAGCGGATGCAGTCTATATTGCCCTCGTCTATTATGGGGTCGTTCACTTTTTGGATAACTCCTTCATGAAGACATTTTTATGGCTTTTTGGCTTTTTCATTTTGACCTATATTGGCATTGAAAGCCTTCTTAGCGCGGGTAAGATAGAAGTTCAGGCACGGAAAGCGAAGGATTCCCACATTTCTTCATTTTTATCAGGATTCATCATGTCCCTCTCGAATCCCTTATCCATTATGTTTTGGCTGGGGATTTATGGATCCATTCTTGCAAACACCGCAACAAAATATGATTTTCATCATATAATTTTATACAGTTCAGCCATCCTTCTCGGCCTCTTAGCATGGGATACCACAATGGCCATCACCGCCAGTACCTTCAGACGGTTTTTATCGAGGCCCATTCTTATTGGCATTTCAGTCATTTCAGGAATATCACTTATAGGCGTTGGCATTTACTTTGCCATACAAGCAGCCAAGGTTTTATTTACATAAAGATCGACTAATCGAAAGAAAAAAAGCCCCACTAGAGGCCTTTTTTAATCTTTATCAGGATTATGAACTAAAAATCTTCCTTCAAACCCAATCTAGCCTTTATAAAAATTCTAAACTAAGCATTTACTCGTGAATTTGGATGCTTTACTCGTGAGTTTGGGTGCTTTACTCGTGAGTTTCGCATTCTAAGCCGCCTATTTTATTGTCCACCTTTGTCCATGTCGGACACTAATCCCCCTTTGTTCATAGTCTGAAAGGGTAAACACAAAGGGAGGATTTCTTGAATGTATAATAATTACGGTTATTACTCTTATAATGATCCATATTATAATGTTCCATATTATTACGATAATTCTTATGCCAGTTTGCCTTATTATGATGACAGACTGCCTTATTATGATGATAGGCTACCAATACAAACACTCGTTCCAGTAGCAACAATTAAGAGCCATTTAAACGCTGGCCGACAAGGTCATTGTTTCAAAGGTTTTTGGGGTAACACCGAGCACACCTTTATTTTAATGGGAATCAATGATGCTACAGGTATGGTACAGATACTCGAAGGTGGCATCCCAAATGAGGTTCATCATACGGATATAGTTGGATTACAATATCTAGGCTTAACCTGCCCTGTCGGTGGCGGCGGCCAAGGTGGTGGCGGTCAAGGTGGCGGCGGCCAAGGTGGCGGCGGCCAAGGTGGCGGCGGTCAAGGTGGCGGCGGTCAAGGTGGTGGCGGCCAAGGTGGCGGCGGCCAAGATGGTGGCGGCCAAGGTGGTGGCGGCCAAGGTGGTGGCGGCCAAGGTGGCGGCGGTCATGGCGGCGGCCAAGGTGGTGGCGGTCATGGCGGTAACTGTTTTCAGCATTTCGTTCAGGGCGTTGGCTGGGTATGGGTTTGTAGATAGAAAAAAGACAGCCGATTTATCCGGCTGTCTTTTTTTATCCAAACCTAATCCAATGGGCCTTTACTCGTGAGTCCCCATTAAGCTGCTTTCTAGTTAGATGCTGCGTTCTTTTATTTGCTGGACCATCTTCTTGATAAACGTTCCTATTGTGACATTTTTAACTTCTTGTTCCCCGTATTTCCGGACATTCACTTCATTTTCTTTCTCTTCTTTATCTTCAAGGACCAGCATGTATGGGACACGATGAATGACGACCGGAGGAAATTTTTCATTATTTAATACTATCTCTAGTACCCATGAAATTGGTATAATTAGTAAAAAAGGAGTCGCTATGAAAAGTTTAAGCAATTGGTCTATCCTATTTGCCATGTTTGGCACACTATCATTTTGCTGCTCACTTGCATTACCCAAAGCCTCCGGGCTGCTTATGATCTCAGGATTCGGTGCGTTACTTATGGGTATGGTTTGCAGTTTCGGGGCCATGTATAAAAATGAAAAAGGCAAGACGAAATTTTTGGCCGTGGCTGTATTCTTCCTTTTAAGTTTCATTCTGGTTTGGAATGAACCATTTCAAATTGTCAGGTTATTAACCCGGATGAAAAATTAAAAAACCCGTCCGCGATAACGGGTTTTTTTGTATGTGGTCCTCATGTGATTTAGCCTTGATGATCTTCATCTTGTATATGACTTACAAACAATCCCTCGGAATTCTTTACGCTAAGCCATAACGAAAGTCCAGTGGTCCACAGAATTAGCGCGCATCCAAAGCCGAGTATGGATAACGGTGCAATGATTTGGTGCTCCCCAAACATGACAGTCGCTGGCACAATAAACAATGTGACAAGTGCCAATAAACAGAGAAGCACTCCTGTTGCATAGTAAATCCTGATTTGGAAAAGTGACGCCAAAGGTAAAAAATGAATCCCTACAATAATGGCGATGACACCCGGTATTAGATCGGTCTGATCGATTATGTTACAGATGGCAATGGCTGCCCCAATCAGCAATGCTTCGGCAATGAAGACCATATTAAACCAGAATCCGATTCGCTTCAAACGCCTAGCCCCATTTTCTGAGACTTGATTGGACATTTTTTGTGATGCATGAATTAATGAAATGCCGCCTATAACCATTATGATTCCTACGAATATGGCAGCGAGCTCCACGTAAGGAAACCCCCACCCCTGCAATCCCATTACACCGATACCTGCCCACAGCGTACCGAAGAAAGCCATGAAAATGACTCCAATTCCAGAACCGCGAAACGCCTCTTTCGAAATGAGTCTTGAGGTTTGCATCATCAGTTTCCTTTCATCCACAATATTATCGTACATAGATAATAGTATTGCACACCTTCCCCAATTATTCAGCTGCAAAAAAATGATTTAAATACTCTATTGCAAAAATTACCATGCTGCGATATTATGTTAATTAATTAGTGATTGATTAATCACTAATTAATTAAAGTATGGAGGATACAGATGGCCAGACCAAAAAAAGAGAATCGAAAAGATGACATTCTGGAAGCTGGTTTGGAGGTTTTTGCAGATAAAGGCTATTACAATACAACGACCGCCTTAATTGCAGAAAAAGCCGGCATATCCCAGCCATATGTGTTTAAATTCTTTAAAACTAAAGAGGAGCTATTCGTAGCCGCTCTCGATCGAGCATATGAAAGGATCCTGCAAGCTTTTGAAATTGAAGCAGAACCAGAAGACCTTGTTAACGATATGATCAAGGTATATGAAGAATTGACTGAGTCCAATCCCAATGAAATTGCCCTGCAGGTCATAGGACTTTCAGTAACGGAAGACGCAATTAGAAACTCTACTCGATTAGGATTAGCAAGCATTAGAAATCACACACTGGAAAAATTTCAATCTGCTGGAATTCCGAATGCCGAGGAACAAGTGTCCACCTTCCTGGCAAGGGGGATACTCTGTAATATTTCCCACTTCATCAATATGCCAGAGCTTATAGATGGCGGGGGCAGGTAAGGACCGATTTTCATCGGTTTCTTATTTTGGACATTTATTTAGTGATTGATCAATAAATAAAAAGGGGATGAAAGATATGAAGAAAGCTATTGTATTAGGAGCAACCGGTGGATCAGGCCAAGTCATTGTATCGGAATTGTTATCCAAGGGAAAAGAAGTCATCGCTTTCGGGCGTTCAAAGAGTAAGCTTGAGCAATTAATGAAACAGCATGGTCATTCGCAACAATTATCATGCAGAATGGGTGACATCTTTGATTACAAAGCCATTGTCGAGGCTGCCGAAGATGCGGAAGTCATTTTCCAATGTGCCAACGTTCCCTATCAAGAGATGGCTTTGAAACTCCTTTCACTTGGGGAAAGTGTAATGAAAGCAGCCGACATTTTAGGTAAAAAGATTGTCATTGTGGATGGGATATATGTCTATGGGCATCAAGTGGCGAAAGGAAATGAAAGCCATCCAAAACAGCCACATACAAAAAAAGGGGAAATCAGAGTGGAATTCGAGAAGCTCATTTTCAGCCAAAAATGGGAAAATGCCAAAGCATTGATAGTCAGGCTGCCCGACTATTATGGTGCCACCTCACAGAACTCCTACCTTCAGCCTACCTTGGATGGGCTCGCTGCGAATAAAACGACCGTCTTTATCGGGGACTTAAAAACACCAAGAGAATATGTCTACTTACCGGATGCCGCAAAAATGATCGTGGAAATAGCAGAAAAAGACGACTCTTATGGAGAGAATTGGAACATCCCTGGGCCTGGTCTGATTTCCGGAAACGAAATCATCCAAATTGCCCGTCAGGTAACGGGACAGAAAAAGATGGTCCTTCCACTTACTAAAAACATCATTCAGATACTCGGCTTGTTCAACCCTTTCATGAAAGAAGTAGTGGAAATCATGTATTTAACCAAAGAAGGATTCATCCTGAATGGAGAAAAATATGAAAACCGCATCGGCCCCATTCCTAAAACGCCATACAAAGAAGGGCTGGAAGAAACACTGCGACTTTTAATGAGATAATTGTCGCTTCGTCGATATATTCTTATTTTCGGAGATATAATTGCGATTTTCGTCGATATATTCTTACTTTCGCAGATATAACTGGATTTTCGCCGATATATTCCTATTTTCGGAGATATAACTGAATTTCCATAAAAATCTCCATAAAAAAACCTGAGCCCAATAGGGAATCTCAGGTTTTTTGTCCTTCATATCAAGCTACATCTGATTTATCAAATTGACAATCTTTCAATGAGATTAATTTGGTCTTATGATACACCTTGTATCCTAGCCATATCGCCAGGAATAACGGTAACCCGATATAGGAGACAGCGACGCCATACCAGTCAATGCTTCCCTTTATGAATGCTTCATAATTCTGCCCTGCAATGACACCCATGCAAAGGACGAATGAAAGAATCGGACCGAATGGAAACCATTTTGCTTTATATTTCAATTCGTTCAAGTCACCGCCCTGTGCGACATAGGCCCGTCTAAAGCGATAATGGCTTATGGCAATTCCAATCCAGGCGATAAAGCCGGTTAGCCCTGATGCGTTCAATAGCCATGTGAATACGTGGTCCCCAAAAATGGAGGTCAAGAAGGCTAGCCCGCCAATTAATGCCGTGAGAATCAAGGCATTCATCGGGATCCCCCTGCGGTTGACTTTCGCCAGGAATTTGGGAGCTTGTTTATCCTTCGCCATCGACCATAACATCCGCGTTGATGCATAAAGCCCCGAGTTTCCTGCGGATAGTAAGGAAGTCAACACCACCGCATTCATGACGGATGCCGCGAATGCAAACCCAGCCCGCTCAAAAACGAGCGTGAAAGGGCTTACAGAAATGTTTTCGACATCCCCGTTCAGCAAACTTGGACTTGTATATGGAATCAAGAGGCCGAGTATCAGGATGGCCCCGATGTAAAACAAGAGGATGCGCCAAAATACTTGGCGGATCGCATTCGGAACATTTTTTTCTGGATTCTCACTTTCCCCGGCAGCAATTCCAACCAGTTCCGTGCCTTGAAAAGAAAATCCCGCTATTAGAAAGATACTGATGATCGATAAAAATCCTCCCTTGAATGGTGCCTCCCCCATTGTGAAGTTTTCAAATCCAATCACCTTTCCGCCAAACACCCCTAAAATCGTCAATAATCCAATAATGATAAAGAAAATGATGGCTACGACTTTTATTAAAGCAAACCAGTATTCTGATTCACCATAGCTTTTAATGGATAAAGCATTGAGGATAAAAACGATTCCAAGAAATAATGCGCTCCATATTAGGCTTGGCACATCCGGGAACCAGAATTTCATGATGATGGCAGCTGCAGCTATTTCCACGGCGAGGGTGACTGCCCAGTTAAACCAATAATTCCAGCCAAGTGCAAATCCGAATGCGGGATCTACAAAGCGTGTGGCGTAGGTAGAAAATGATCCCGATACAGGCATGTACGTCGCCATTTCCCCTAAGCTCGTCATAAGAAAATAAACCATGATTCCAATACAGGCATATGCAGCTAGGGCACCACCGGGTCCAGCACTTTGGATGGTTGCCCCGCTTGCCAGAAATAATCCAGTACCGATTGAACCCCCAATGGCAATCATGGTCATATGCCTGGCTTTCAGTTTCCTTTTAACTGTCGGTTCTTGATTATTAATGAGATTCATGTCCATATGGTTCCTACCTCATTTTCTTTTAAAGTTAAAAGTTCAGGAAATAGTAAAAGATATTTGTCTTACCAGAGCAGAGGTCAATAGAGATGAATAGTCTTCCACAATCGCATTGCGGAAGACTATATTTCAACTAAGGAAAATCATTACCGGACATAAGGATTAACCCGCATCATTCGGTATCGTCAGTCTTTTATTATCTGAATATGGCTCGTCCTGTTCAGTTTCCATTCCACACCATTGAATTAAAGTCAGGGCAATGATCTCTGCTGTCGAGAACACATTGTCCAGTAAGATGTATTCATTTGGATAGTGGGCAACCTCGGTTACTCCAGGCCCGAAAACGATGGCAGGCGTTTCACCGACATGTGTCAGCAATCCCCCATCCGTTCCCCATGGAGAGGCTTCAATGACCGGGTCTCGCCCTTCCACTTGCCGGTATTGATTGATGAGCGCATTCATCAATTCATGCTCTGCATCAATTGCCCCTGGAACCCAGCGTGCCCCAAACCATTCCAATTCGGGCGGATGTTCCTTGAACCATTCGTCCCTTTCTTTCAGCTGCAATAACCAGTCCGCCATTTCATTCTTCGCCTGCTCCATCGTCTCCTCCGGTGCAACGCCCATCCTCCCTTCGATCTTTACAAGGTCGGGAACGGATGATGGCCAATTACCACCTTCAATGACACCTAGATTGATTGGGATCGGAATAGGCGTGTTCTGATAAAGCGGATCACTGATACGTGCATTTCGCTTTTCTTCCAAAGTTCGAATGTGATTGATCACGGTCATGCTTTTTTCAATCGCACTAACGCCTTCATACCTAGTTCCGCCATGCGCTGACCGCCCTTTAACATGGATCCGGAACCACATGGAACCCTGCTGTTTCGGGAAAATCCTCATATTCGTCGGTTCAGGGATAAGGGCAGCATCGGCTTTATATCCCCTAAGGACGGCTGCTAATGTTCCTGCCCCGCCGCTTTCTTCTTCAATCACACTTTGAAAAATGACATCTCCTTTTAAACGGATGCCATTTTCCTTCAATGCCTGCATGGCAAGAATCAGGGATACATTGCCCCCTTTCATATCAGTTACGCCGCGTCCAAACATTTTCCCATTCTTTATTGTCCCACTATATGGATCGTCATCCCACTGATCACGATCTCCATCCGGAACCACATCGATGTGTCCGTTCAAGATAATCGAACGGCCGCCTCCAGTTCCTTTCATGATTCCCACCACATTGGGACTGTTGGAAAAGTCATTTCGCGGAGAATAGAAATAGTCATGCTTTTTCAGCTCTCCCCCATCAGGTTCCCAGCTATCAATCTGCAAATCCATTTCCTTCAGTTTTTCGGCGACGATGGCTTGCGCCCCTGCTTCATTTCCTTGCGTACTCGGGGCTTGTACCATTCTTTGTAACAGGTCTGTTCCTTCTTCCCGATGATCCTTGATCCATTGGTTAATCCGTTTTTTTATATCCGGCACATTAATCCTCCTTAATTACACATATTCTCATAGATTACTGAAAGTCCCATTCCCCCTGCCATACACAACGTTACCATTCCGTACTTAACTTGTGAACGCAACATTTCATGCATCAGTGTGACTGTCAATTTTGCACCTGTTGCTCCTACAGGGTGACCTAGTGCAATTGCCCCTCCATTGACATTGACAATATCCGGATTCAAATCTAACTCCTTGATCACTGCAAGTGCTTGGGCAGCAAAGGCCTCATTAAGTTCAAACAGTCCGATATCCTCTAACGATAGACCTGCTTTTTCCAATGCCTTTCGAGTCGCTGGTACGGGTCCAATCCCCATAACTCCAGGTTCAACTCCTGCACTGGCGAAAGCCTTTATTTTCAAGAGCGGTTTTAATCCCTTTTCTTCTACTTGCTGCTTGGACATTAATAGTACAGCTGCAGCTCCATCATTCATAGGACAGGCATTTCCTGCCGTAATGGTTCCTTCATTTTTGAATACTGCTGGAAGACTGGCTAGTTGATCGAGATGAATGTCTCCGCGTACCCCTTCGTCATGGTTGAAGATTTGAAGTCCTTTTCGATCCTTGATTTTAAGCGAAATAATTTCTCTATCAAAGCGACCCTCTACTATAGCTTTCCAAGCCTTCCTGTGGCTTTGATAAGCAAATTGATCCTGATCTTCACGATGGATACCGTATTTTTCAGCCAAGCGCTCGGCAGTTATTCCCATATGCTCATTACCCAAGGAACATATTAATCCATCTGCCAGCAGAGCATCCTCCATCGTTACGTTTCCAAATTTACCGCCCCATCTATTTTTCACGATATAAGGCACATTGCTCATGCTCTCCACTCCGCCGGCAATGATTACGTCTTCTTGACCAGCAGCGATCGTTAAAGCAGCGTTGGTAATAGCCTTTAAACCTGATCCACATGCTTTGATTACAACGTGGCCTGGGACACTGTGTGGGAAACATGCCATCTGCGACGAAATTCGGGCCGAGTTAAGTCCGCCTCCTTGGACATAGCCATGTCCGAAAATCACTTCATTGACCTTTTCTTTACCTAACCCTGAATTCTCCATTAAACCTTCCAATACTTGACGGCCCAATTCGGTAGCTTTAACATTCCGGAGTGATTTTCCAAAGGATCCAACTGCAGTTCGCGCTCCAGCAACGATGACAACCTCATTCATGCTTTTTTCCTCCTCTTACCTATTCAATGGTGTTGACAGCAGCATGGATTTTCAACGTTGCCTCCGTATTCCTTAGCACATCATCCACGGTATATGGCGCCATGACTTCTTTCAGCACCAATCCTTCTTCGGTAACTTCCATGACAGCCATATCCGTAATGATTACATCCACACTCTGCCTTGCCGTCAATGGAAGGGTACATGTCTTCAATATCTTCGATTCACCCTGCTTATTCACATGATTCATCAAGACGATCACCTTTTTGGCTTTCTGGGCAAGCTCCATCGCTCCGCCCATCCCAGGAACCCGCTTACCTGGAACGATCCAATTCGCAAGATCTCCCTTTTCACTAACCTCCAAGGCACCAAGTATCGTAATATCGATATATCCTTTCCGGATCATCCCAAATGCAGTTGCACTGTCAAAGTATGAAGCTCCCATTACAGTGGTGATCGGGAAACCCCCTGCGTTACAGAGGGCAGGATCTTCTTTCCCCGGATCTGGACTTGGACCTGTACCGAGAACTCCATTTTCCGCATGGAACAGCACATGGATATCTTGTGGTATATGGTCGGCCACCAAGGTAGGGATGCCGATGCCTAAATTGACGATCAATCCATCATGGATTTCCTTGGCAGCGCGTTTCGCGATGCGATTTCGTACATCTACTGCCATGCCCATTTCCAATTCACCCCTTTTGTCGGAATCACCATATCTACATAAATGCCTGGTGTGGCAATACATTCCGGATCCAATTCTCCCGCAGGAACGATTTCTTCCACTTCCGCAATCGTGAAGGCTCCAGCCATCGCCACCAGCGGATTGAAGTTACATGCAGTCTTGTCATACACTAAATTCCCCAACGAATCTGCCTTTTTGGCATAAACGATGCTCACTTCAGAGGTCAAAGCGGTTTCCACCAAAAATTCTTTTCCGTCGATTACCATTTTGTCCTTGCCGTCTTCGGCTATCGTGCCAATCCCGACATCGACAAAAATCCCGCCCAAGCCTACACCGCCGGCACGAATCCGTTCAGCTAATGTACCTTGCGGTGAAAATTCCACCTGCAGCTTCCCTTCAGTCATGAGCCTGCCGGCATTAGGATTGGATCCGATATGTGAGGCGATGACTTTCTTTGCCCTTTCAGCAGTGACAAGCCGACCAATGCCGATATCAGGGAATCCAGTGTCATTGCCAATCAATGTCAGTTCCTTAACGCCCTTGGCAAGGATACCCTGTACGAGCGTGGGAGGAGTTCCCACGCCGCCAAATCCACCATACATGAGCGTGCATCCATCGGAAATATGCTCCAATGCTTCTTCCATGGTCACAATTTTGTTTTTCTTCGTAATGGCCTGCTTCATACCGTTCCTCCTAAATAGCCTGCATGTCCTCAATCAAACCTTCCGCGTGCAGTTCATGCTGCAACTCTTCAAGGGAAGCTTCCAGTATCTTGACGAGGCAATCGATTTCTTCATTCGTAATGACCAATGGCGGAGATAAGATAACCGCATCACCAGCAATTCCTTCAATCGCACCTGCAGCAGGATAGATCAACAACCCCTTCGCAAAAGCCTTATTGACAAGCCTTGTAGTCAGGCCGATTTGCAAGTCGAACGGCTTTTTCGTTAGCCGATTGGAGACAAACTCAAGTCCAAGGAGAAGTCCTTTCCCTCTTACATCACCAATGATATCGAATTTTCCAGCCAACGCTTGCAGCTTCTTAAACAGATATTGACCTCTCTCTTCCGCAGCCTGAAATAGTTCATTTCCCTCAATGTAGGAAAGCACTTCCAATGAAACGGCAGCAGATAGAGGGTTTGCACTATATGTGTGTCCAGCCATGATTGATTTCGAGCCTTTTATAATGGGCTCCATGACACGGTCAGTAACCATTGTGGCTGCCATTGGCGTATAGCCTGCGCTCATGCCTTTACCCAATGCGATGATATCAGGAGTGACTCCCCAGTGTTCCATCGCGAACATTTTTCCTGTCCGTCCGATTCCCGTCATGACCTCATCGGCGATAAAGAGAATATCATAGTTTTCGCAGATTTCTTTAATCCTTTGATAGTAGCCATCCCGCGGTGTTACAGCACCAGCGGATGCCCCGATTATAGGCTCTGCGATGAAGGCGGCGATATTCTCGGAGCCGACCCTTTGAATGGCTGTCTCCAGTTCATTTGCACACTGAAGCTTGCATCCGGAAGTTTCATTATTATAAGGACAGCGATAGCAGTAGGGAGCAGATATGCTAGGGAAATCCTCCAATAGCGGAACAAAACGCTTTCTTCTTGGCACATGGCCGGACATCGATAAAGCGCCCATCGTAATCCCGTGATAACTCGTCCATCTGGAGATGATACGATTTTTTCGCTCATATCCTTTTTCTTGCCAATGTTGAATCGCGATCTTCATCGCCGTTTCGGTCGCTTCCGATCCGCTATTCACGAAAAATGACCAATTCAAATCCCCGGGAGCCAACTCACTTAGCTTTTTGGCCAATGCCTCTGCGGCTTCACTCGTAAAATGAGAGCGATAGGCAAAAGAAACTTTGCGGGCCTGCTCCGTCATTGCCTCGACAACCTCTGATACACCATGGCCAATACTCGCTGTGACCGCTCCTGATGAACCGTCTATATACTGCTTTCCATCTATATCATAAAGATAAATTCCATTCCCATGAGAGATAGTGGGATAGTCATGATCTAAAGTAGGCTTAATCAAATAATTGCGTGTCATGTCATCTCTCCTTTTAACGTTCGTACCCACTGTGCATTATTCTATTAATCAATTAATTTCCAAAACCAGTTTACCAACTAAAAGGTTCACCCTGAATCAGGATCGATTCTGTAGGGCAGCCTTCCATAGCATCTTGCATGTCATCATGCAGGATTTCAGGAACTTCGGCAATCCCCTGATTATCGTCCAGGATGACGAAAGCGATCCCTTGATCGTCATAATCATAAATTTCAGGACCTGTTGAACCGCATGCCCCGCACGCAATACAGGTTTCCTTATCAACCCATGTGTATTTAGCCATAGAAAAAATCCTCCTACTTGAAAGATAAATCTTTACCCCAAATATTCATGTCCTCATACTTATCCCAAATATTGCAATTTTTCGTTAATCTGCCTCCGTATTCATAACCAAGCTGGTGAAAAACGGCGTTCATGCCCATTGACAAAGATCGTGCCAATGAATACGAACAATAAATATTTTTCCTGATCAGCTCTTGTTCCAATGCGGAGATGAGCACTTTCATGAAACCATGCTTACGATGATTGGGAAGTGTTGCACAGTCTGTTAATTCAGCGTTATGATACATTTCATTCACTTCCGCGGATGCAGCGCTTACGATGGTTCCTTCATATTCGATAACACTGAAGATCGTACCTTCTTCCATCACTTTTTTGATATATCGCTCATCATTCATCGGTGTAGGATAGGTTTCAAAAATAGTACTATATAAAATTGCCAGCTCGTGTGCATCTTCATCCGTAGCGAACCGTAGTGTATAATTCTCAGGTATTTGCTGATTTTCCATCAGTCTAGGAACCCTACTTACATCTTGGATGATTTTATCTTCCTTCACCCAAAAGTCGCTTGTTCGCCTTTCATCCGTTAAATAGAAGGCCATGCAATAGGCATCATTCCCTTTGAAATATCTGCTCATTATTCCTTCCAGCATGAATCCGTGAGCCAATGCAGCAGATAAATCTTCCTGTCGTGCTTTAAGTATCACTTTTGTAAAGCCCTGCTCATGTGCGATGGCAAGCGCATGAGTCACAGCTTTTTTGAAATTCCCCCGATAATCATCCAAACGTAAACGCTGATTGGCATGATCATGATACAGTTCCATCGTATAACAATCCCCAGATTCCATTTGGGTGAAAAAAGGCAGCTTTTGAACAGGCATCATGTCCCCCCCCTTATTTAATGAATTCGGGAGAAGAGATGCATAACATCTGCTTCTCCCGGCATTCTATTTCCAATTGAATATTTGCTTAACAGGCGCCTGAAGAAGCTGATCATACGTAAACTCATCAGGATATTCACTCACATCATATATGGATAAGGATTCATCCACCTTTTGATTCATCGAATCAGACACATAGATTCCACATTCCGGACAATTCACTGCTGGAACTTGAAGGACTTTTATGGAGCGTTTCCCATCAGGCATGATCCAGTAGCAATCCTTCATTTCGCTTTCTTCAACGTTAGGCGCATTACACCACAAGCAATCCATCTTTATTCCTCCTTGCCTTCAGTTTTCACCGAGCCACTTGCGACCATGGCGTTCTTTTTTTCTTGGGATAACCTTAATTTTTCCTTCATTTCATCCCTTTTATCACGGCGATCCTTCAAGGAAGCATGTTCATCAGTGCTTTCATATGCTTTTCTCTTGTCAAGACGACGAAGGCCCTCTGGCACTAAGTTGAATTTCTCGTCCGTCATGAGAGCGGAAATACCGACGGCTTCTTTCCTGTCCTCAGTACCATACACTTCATCAAAGTAAGCATCTGCACTGCCGGCAACATAATTCTTCGGCTCTGGATAACTAGTGATGACACCTTCAAAGTTCCGTAAAACGACTTTATCCGGACTTTGCGAAAGAAGGTAATTCGGAGTCAACGCAATCTTCCCGCCTCCGCCAGGAGCATCCACCACAAAGGTTGGCACCGCATATCCTGATGTATGGCCGCGCAGCGCTTCAATGATTTCCAATCCTTTTGAAACCGGGGCCCGGAAATGGCCGATTCCTTCAGATAAATCACATTGATAAATGTAATAAGGTCTTACCCTTGCTTTAACACAGTCATGCATAAGCTTTTTCATGATATGGACACTATCGTTGATACCAGCTAGGATGACAGCCTGATTACCAAGCGGGACGCCGGCCATCGACAACATATCACATGCTTTTTTCGCTTCATCCGTCAATTCAAGTGAATGATTGAAATGCGTATTTAACCAAATTGGATGGTATTTTTTCAGAATATTACATAAATTTTCCGTAATCCTCTGCGGGAAAACGACTGGTGCACGTGTGCCGATCCGAATGATTTCTACATGCGGGATGGCACGTAAGTTACTCAATACGTATTCGAGAATCTTATCATTGATCAACAGGCCGTCTCCTCCAGAGATCAGCACGTCCCTCACTTCCGGAGTATTCCGGATATATTCAATCGCCCCGTCCAGCTGCTTCTTTGGAACGCCCATGCCAACCTGACCTGAGAAACGGCGGCGCGTACAATAGCGGCAGTACATCGAGCATTGGTTCGTTACAAGGAAAAGCACGCGATCCGGATAACGATGCGTCAAGCCTGGAACAGGTGAATCCTCATCCTCATGCAGCGGATCTTCCAAATCATATCTGGTCTTATTCATTTCTGCCGAAAGCGGTACCGACTGTAAACGAATCGGACAGCGAGGATCATCGGGATTCATCAAAGATGCATAGTATGGCGTAATGTTCAATGGAATCGTTTGGGTCGAAATACGGACCCCTTCCTCTTCATCCGGTGTCAAGTTGACGACTTTTTTCAGATCATCCAATGTTTTAATCGTATTGGTCAACTGCCAAATCCAATCATTCCACTGCTCTTCCTTTACATCCTTCCACAGTTCGATCTCATTATAATGTCTGCGTCCACCAAGGTATTCTTTATGTTTTACATCCATTCCCATCAAATTCATTAATAATTCCCCCCCAATATTCTTAAGAACTTATATATATCTACTCGCAAGAATGATGCCAACATCCTCAACTAGGGAAAACAAAGGAAAAAGAGATTTTCACTAAATAAAAACGCAAGAAATTTTTCGTTATGCCTAATATTTTGCAGCCAGATTCTTTGCGCCAGGCTAATCATTGAAAAAAGAGGGTCTCTATACACGAGAGCCCTCTTCAAGTACCTCCTTATTTAGTTGATGATGGCGCTTTCCATTCATTTTGATTCCTTTGATCCTGCCGCATAAACTTTTTCAATACCGTACTTGTTTAACTTATATTGTAATCCCTGTCTTTTAATATTGAGGGCCTCAGCTGTTTTGCTGATATTCCCGTTATATTTCTCAAACATATTGATGATCATTTCCCTTTCCATCTCTTCAAGAACGACCGGTAAATCAATCTTATTTTTTAATGGAGGTTGGGGGCTCTGCGCACTTGAGGCAGAATATTTTCCTGAAGGGAAGAGATAAGCAGGAAGATGATGCTCATCAATCATATCCTCCCCCGCATCCATGACGTTAAATGCCAACTCGATGGCATGTCCCAGTTCACGAATGTTTCCAGGCCAAGAATATTGAAGAAGCCGTTGCATTGCCTTTTGGCTGACTCCGCGTACTTCTGAAAAGAATGATTTGTTAAATTTCCGAATAAAGTGATCGACGATTTCCGGTATATCCGTTTTACGCTCCAAGAGAGAGGGCATTTGGATCGTCACGACATTCAAACGAAAAAATAAATCCGAGCGAATGATTCCACGCTCTAACGCCTCGTCTGGAGAGATGTTCATCGCAGCAATGATTTTCACATTAATTTTTTGCTCCTTCGATCCTCCAACACGGCGTACCTCACCTTCTTGCAGCACTCGCAGCAATTTTGCCTGCAGGCCAAGGTCAAGGCTATTCAATTCATCAAGAAACAATGTACCGCCATTTGCCTGTTCAAAAATACCCTGCCGGTCCATCGCTCCGGTAAAAGCCCCTTTTGTCGTGCCAAACAGCAGTCCCTCCATCAATTCCTTTGGAACAGCCGCACAATTTTGCGCAATGAATGGTTGATTTCGCTGAGCACTTACATTATGTATACTTTGAGCGACCAGTTCTTTTCCTGTCCCCGTCGGTCCATAAATCATCACCGGTGAATGTGTACGAGCCGCTTTTTTCGCCAATGAAACCGCTTGCTGAAAAGCCGGGCTGCTACCGATTAAATCACTAAAATGATAGGTCGCCGTCCCTTCAAAGAACTTATTTTTCTTATGGGTCTCAACCAGCTGGGAACGCAAATCAACAATTTGATCATACATGTTCATGACCTTGGTAATATCCTTTGCGATTTCCACTGCCCCAATAATTTCACCGTCCTCGTATAACGGATACGTACTATTGATGGAAGTTATTTTTTTCTCTTTTAAATTGACATACGTTTGAATGGACTCAATCGTTTCGATGCCTTTATCCAAGGCTACATGCAGCGTACTGGATTCATCAGTCAATGAAGGATAAAGCAAAAAGATATTCTCACCCAACACCTGCTCCCGATCAAGCCCGTCGATATGTGCCATCATTTCATTGTAGAATACGGTATCCCCATCTTTATTCACGATATGGACACCCACATTGATCACATTCAATATCCATTCAAATTGAGTGGAAAACTGATTTACTGAAGATTTCATTTCTTCATCTCCGTTCTCTGCCATTTGATAGAATCACCTGTAAATTATAGCATTTAATGGGAACTATTCATCTCTTTATCTTGAATAATTTAAAAACCAAAATTTTCCTAAAAATAAAGGTAAATCCACTATCTTCAAAGAAAGTTTAAATAGAAAAAATGAAACGAAAGGGGTGATTGGGATTTCAAAACGAACGAAAGAAACCAGGATAGAAATTAAACCTTGGAATGATAAGGACCTTGATTTACTTTTTCAACTAAATATCCCAGAAATGATGGAGCATCTAGGTGGTCCAGAAAGTAAAGAACAAATTCTGAAACGCCATCAACGATATCTTCAGCTTGAGGATAAGGGATGTATGTATAGCATCATCCTATTTCCAGAGGCAGAAACAGTTGGTTCCGTTGGCTACTGGCAAACCGTACGGAATAATGAAAATGTGTACGAAGTCGGCTGGAGTGTCCTCCCTTCCTATCAGGGGAAAGGAATCGCATCCATTGCCGTGAAGGCTCTCATAGCCAAAATCAAAGCCGAACGAAAATACAAATATATTCACGCATTCCCGTCCGTCACTAATCCTGCTTCCAATGCAATTTGCCGCAAGCTGGACTTCACACGCCTCTCTGAATGTGAATTCGAATACCCTCCAGGAAGCTTTATGCGATGCAATGATTGGCGCTTGGAAATTGTTTAGGTCGGATTATTGGGGCGTGGGTCGGATTAATCGAGGTGTAGGACGAATTATTTCATTTTAGGAAGGAATAATCAGGGTGTAGGACGGAATATTCCGTGGTAGGTCGAATTATGCCGGTTTTAGGTGAATTATTTCCCGGGAAAGTCTAAATATTTTGGGTTTAGGTCGAATTATTTCCGCGTGGGCCAAATAATTCCCGGGGTAGGTCGAATTATCTCGATTTAGGACGAATTAATCGGGGTGAGATCGGCTAAGATGTCAATCCGCGAACATTCACGTTTCACATTAGATGTTATTGTTCTCATTTTCTAGCAAACCATTCATTCCATATTTGTTTACCTGCCTTTTTATCTGCAGAAATCTTTCTTGCTCTTTGGAAATTAAATAATGCCGCCTCAGTATTTTTTCCGAATTTTGCGTCATGGGGTCCGGGGTTAAATCCTTCCATATATAGTGCTGCTTGCAGGATCCATGTGATATTGCAGGTGGCGCCCTTTTTTACGGGGACGATCGCCGCCTTCGTTTTGGGTCCCCATTTTCCATCAACAGCAAGCTTTTTAAACTTTTTATAAGGGCCGATCGAGTTTTAGGACCATTAACCCCATCCACAGCAAGTGCCGCTTTATACCGGCTATTTAACGCTTTTTGAATAAAAATTATATGGCCATCTCCTTTGCTGGTCTTTGATAGTTCAGTTTCTTCGAGGTTAAAGGTAAGTTGAGGGTCTTTCCCTGCCTGTAACTGTGTAAGGGATAACCCGCCCGTCATCTCCAAGTGAGGATAATCCTTGAATGAAGTCCAATCCCCTCCCCAGTTAAATCCTAACTCTTTGCCTATAGCAGCCACACGCTGCCACTTTGCATTCATTGTCCATATTGCGTTCTTCCCATCATCACTCACAAGAAAAAAATCAATAGCGAGTCCAAAATTATGATAAGATTGGCCTGGCTTTGCGTTTGTCACTTTAGGTTTAGCTAGATTACTATAATCTTTTCCATTGTAGCTATAAACTCGTCCTTGACCATAAAGCACAGCTTGTTCTTCAAAAGAGCGATGACCCGCACTTATCTGTACATAAATCCCTTCATTATAAGCACGTTCCACCATTTCTAATGCTGATTCCTTCACCACTTGATCCATCCCTTTGCCCATCTTTTTCACTGATCGATTCAATAATGTTCGTAATGCCACTGTCACCCTAATCCCTCCTTTTAAGTTCCCTTTCAGACTTTATATAAGCTTTTTTATCGGAAAAGTAGCATGCATGGAAAAGCTTTCACATTATTGTTGATATTTGAACAAATAAAAGAGACCACTTGTTGTGGTCTTAGACTGTAGATAAACTCGATAATAATTAAGTTTGTCTACAGTTTTTTTTAGGTTTTTAACATTTGACCGTTGCGTTCCCACTCCAGGCACTAGCTTTCCGCGGGGTCTCCCTTGGACGCGCTTTTCTAAGCAGGAGTCTCGTACCTTCCGTTCCAATAAACTTTTTTTAAAATTTAGCTGGAACCCCTTTTGTCTACAAACTCAGACCACTTATTGTGGTCTTATTTCGTTCGCTATGGACTATACGGGCATGTTAAAAAAGGCGTTTTTAGAAATTTTTTTATAAAAGAAGGAGAATTTTTCATAATGTCTTGTTTTATAGGCACTCGCATAGAAAATGAATAGTTGAATATCAGTATAATGTGGAAAATTTTGGTGGTACAAGGTATTTCCACATGTTACAGTAATAAGTATTGGGATATTTTCCATTTTACAAATATAAAAGGAGGCCTCGTCATGATTATTAAGTGGGTTAGACTACGATAATTAAAGGGGCAGGCCCATCATGCTCCGGAAAAAATTTATTGATCTGCGCATTAGATAATATTTAATACGGAGGTAAATAACATGAGTGAACAGATACTGAAAATAAATAAAGTGGATATATGTACAGAAAGTTTTGGAGACTCTAAGGACCCTGCTGTGCTTTTGATCATGGGAGCGATGTCTTCATTAGACTGGTGGGATGAGGAATTCTGTCTTCGCCTCGCTGATCAGGGGAGGTTTGTCATTCGGTATGATCATCGGGATCTGGGGCGATCGACCGTTTATAAGCCCGGAACTTCCAACTATACAATAACGGACATGGCTGACGATGCCGCGGGTGTCCTTGACGCTTATTCCATAGAGCAGGCTCATATCGTTGGAATGTCCCTAGGCGGTTTGATCGGCCAGATACTTGCCTTGAGATATCCGGAACGCGTATTTACGCTTACGCTAATTGCATCAAGTGTGTTCGGGACTGTGATGGAAAAACTGCCTCCGATGGACCAGAGCATACTGGATTACCATGCGAAAAGTGCTTCCTTAGATTGGTCAAATCGGGAGGCGGTCATTCCCTATCTTGCGGATGGATGGAAAACTTTAGCCGGTTCCAAACATTATGAGCAGGAAAGAATATATAAACTGGCAAAAAGAGAGGCGGACCGTGCCAAACAGCTACCGAGCAGGTTTAATCATGCCATGCTGCAAGGAGGAGACGTATATTACGATAGAATGGATGAGATCAGCGTACCTGTCCTCATTATTCATGGTACAGAAGATCCAGCCCTGCCATACGAGCACGGTCTTGCTCTTGCGAAAGCCATCCCTCATGCTGAATTAGTTACTCTTGATGGATCAGGGCATGAGATTCATAGTGAAGACTGGGACGAAATTATAGATTCAGTTATAAAGCTTAGTTCGCAATAAAAGAATCAGTCGAAAAATTTAGCCATTATGTAAGACGGCTGCAATTTGGAAGATGAATAACCCTAATAAAAGCCCCCTTTCTCAGAGTTACAAACGAGAAATGGGGCTTCCTTTACTTCATTGGTTAATTCAAATGCGTGGTACTGTTTAAAAATCTAATAAGTTTATATGGATGTTCGGTATACTCAAGAAGATGTATACCTGTATTATTAGAATTGAACCACACATCATTAATTTCGTGTGGAAATTGAAGAAAACTTTCAATTAGTTTTGTAATCATCCCCCCATGGGATACAACAGCAATTCTTTTATAGTTTGCACTGTTTTCTCTAATATAGGAAAGTACATTTTGAGCTCGTAATGTAAAATCAAATTTACTCTCCAAATCTTGCATCTCTCGCAACTCATCTAAGAATGTTACTGGACATTTGATAGTATTCGATAAAGTTTCGGCAGTTTTACTAGCCCGAAGCAAGGTACTTGACCATATGAATTCTGGTGGAAACTCTTCTAATACACGTCTGCACATTTTTTCTACTTGTTCAACTCCCTTACTAGTTAGTGGTAAATCTGTAGTTCCTTCGTAATTTTCTTCTAGAAAATCGTCTTCTGACTCACCATGTCGAATTAATAGTATCTGCATGATAACACCTCAATTTTGTTTATTTATCCAAATTAGTAATTCTATTCAACTTTAATAAAACCTTTAAAAGAATAAAAACCGAGTATTTGTTACCAATTAAAATCCTGCATTAAATATTGCTTTTAACTTCATTGCATAAGAAACGCAGAAGATATTAATACTATTTGAGAAATAAAGGAATTTTACAGATTTTATCTGCTATCTGAAACAAGTATAGGGTGATGAAAATGTGGAAAACGATTGTTTCCTACCTTCCAGAATGGCAGGTTTTTATACAAGCTTTTATTGCGTTTTTTATTCCGTTTCTAATCAGCAAATTGTTTATTTTGCTACGTACCTCAAA
This sequence comes from Peribacillus sp. NPDC060253, assembly GCF_042727425.1. Classification (NCBI taxonomy): domain Bacteria; kingdom Bacillati; phylum Bacillota; class Bacilli; order Caryophanales; family Bacillaceae; genus Peribacillus; species Peribacillus sp. NPDC060253. Next base: position 4,893 of record NZ_JBHXAS010000012.1, on the reverse strand, counting down.
GGATGAGTGAAGATAATGAAAGAGTGGATATCAAAGATTGGTAAAAAAGGGAAAGTTACTAATAATGACAAACTAGAAGCAACTACCTCCCAAGATACAACGGGTCAGTTTACAGATAATTTCATTTTAAATCTTGAAATGGTCAAGCAAGAAATTGGCCATAATTGGGATGTGCATTTTCGGGAATTTAATTTAGGGCGTACAGGTATAAGGTCCATTATCATTTTTGTGGACGGACTATCGGATAAAGACCTCATTGATAAGCATATTATGCCATCATTGATGGTTGATTTTTCAGCAGAATATAAACAGGACCTTCCTTACCTCAAAGGAGGCATTTCAAAAGAGTTTATAAAAAATGAAGTGTTATCCATTAGTGAAGTGGAGGAAGTTCGTTCCATTAAAGAGTTTACATCAAAAGTACTAACAGGCTCTACCGCTCTTATAATGGATGGATCATTGAATGCGTTAATCCTTGGAACTACAAAACTTAAAACAAGGACAATTGAAGAGCCGGTATCAGAGGCATTAGTCAGAGGCCCACGGGTCGGTTTCACTGAATCATTGAGTGATAATACATCCTTTTTAAGGGGTAGTGGTGAAATTGAGAATTTATCATTAGTAAAATTCCAAGTAGGAAAGCGTTCAAAAAAAGACTTGGTTGTCGCTTACATAAAAGATATTGTTGATCCCGAATTAGTTCAAGAGGTAGAAAACCGAATTAAGAAAATCGATATGGATAGTGTGCCTGAATCAGGTTATGTAGAGCAACTTATCGAGGATAATTACCTTAGCCCTTTTCCGCAGGTACAGAATACAGAGCGTCCGGATCGCGTGATCGCTGCTTTGATGGAAGGTCGAGTGGCCATCTTATTAGATGGTACGCCCTTTGCTTTGATCGCTCCGGTTACCTTAAGCATGATGTTGCAATCACCAGAAGATTATTATGAAAGGTGGATTCCTGGCACATTCATACGAATGCTTCGTTACCTCGCAGCTATTCTAGCTCTTTTTACCCCGTCTTTGTATATAGCTTTTATCTCATTTCATTCAGGGATGATTCCGACCAAACTGGCCATCTCCATTATAGGAACCAGGTCCGGGGTTCCGTTTCCGGCACTTATCGAAGCATTATTCATGGAAATATCCATCGAAATTTTGAGGGAAGCAGGACTGCGCTTACCTAAGCCAATCGGTCCAGCAATGGGAATCGTCGGCGGTTTAATCATCGGGGAAGCTGCTGTACAGGCCGGGATCGTTAGCCCTGTTTTGGTCATTGTAGTAGCGTTAACCGCTATTTCATCATTTTCCATTCCGCAATATAGTGCTGGGTTTACAATACGGATTCTTCGTTTTCCTGCAATGCTATGTGCTGCCACATTTGGATTATACGGGGTCATTCTCTTTTTTCTTTTCATGGCCAGCCATTTAGTGAAATTAAAAAGCTTTGGTGTACCTTTTTTAAGTCCAGCCGTTCCTTATCGCTTAAGTGAATGGAAAGACCTGATGGTTCGCATGCCGCTTATGATGATGAAACGCCGTCCAAAGATGATGCATACAAAAAACCCCATACGTAAAGGATAACCTATCGGTGAAAGGGTGGTTAAAGAATGATTCTCAGTCCGAAAGACAAAATTACAACTCCTCAAGCAGCTGTCATTGTCATCAACTTTATACTCGGCACAGGATTACTCACCCTCCCCAGATCATCTACGGAGAAGGTACATACACCAGATGTATGGATAAGTGTTATTTTAGGCGGGGCTATCGCCATAATCGCGGGGGTGATCATGGTTAAATTAAGCCAACAATTTCCAGAAAAGACCTTTTATCAATACATCAATGATATTGTAGGAAAATGGGTGGGGAGGTTGCTCAGTTTAGTTGTAATATGTTATTTTCTTACAACTTCAGGATTTCAGCTACGAGCAATGGCGGAAGTAATAAAGTATTTACTTCTGGAAGGTACCCCTACATGGGCAATTATTATGATTTTCATGTGGGTAAGTCTTTATCTCATCATCGGCGGCATTAACCCGATTGCCCGTCTTTTTGAAATTATATTACCTTTGACAGTTATCCTTTTTTTAGTAGTCACCTTTATGAGTATTAAAATATTTGAGATCGATAATCTGCGACCGGTATTAGGAGAAGGAATCATCCCTGTACTAAAAGGAGTAAAAACAACGGCTCTCGCTTTTTCAGGGCCTGAAATCATGTTACTGCTTCTTCCGTTTATGAATCAGCCAAAAAAAGCAGTAAAAGCCCTGATTGTTGGAGTTTCCATTCCATTGATTTTTTACGTGATAACGGTCGTAATGGTTATCGGGGCATTATCTGTTGATGGAGTGGTCATGAGAACATGGCCGACACTTGATCTTATACGAAGTTTTGAAATCTCCGGCTTGATCTTTGAACGGTTTGAATCTTTATTGCTCGTGGTTTGGATTATGCAAATATTCGCCACATTTACCATAACCTACTATGCAGCTGCATTAGGGCTAGCTCAACTTTCGAAAAAGAGCATTCACCCATTCATGTTTGGCTTACTTCCGATTTTATACATCATTGCCATGATACCGAGAAATATCAATGACCTATTTAAACAAGGAGATTTCGTCGGCAATATGGCCTTGTTTTTATTTGGTTTACTCCCGCTTCTCCTGCTTATCATCTCAAGAATAAAGGGAGGAAAATATGAAACAAACACATAGCAAGATACGGCCCCTCTTCATTTCCCTCTCCGTTTTTTTGTTCTTATCCCTTACAGGATGTTGGAGCAGTCATGAAATTGAAGAGCAAAGTCTAGGTATAGGTTTGGCATTCGATAAAGGCAAGCAGTCCTCCATCGAGAAAAAGTTAAACGAACAAGGGGGGGGTTATTCAAAAAGAAACCTGATTACTGCAACCTATCAATTTATCACTCCACTGGTAGCGAGTTCAACGACGAAACAAGCAGGACCACAACAAAAATCTTATGTTAACGTTTCCGAATCTGGAGATTCCTTCCACCAAATGGTTCGTGAAATATCATTGAGAAGTGAACAACCCGTAACCGCTCACCATATGAAAGTGGTTGTTATCAGTGAAAGTCTTGCAAAATCGTATAAGTTGGAACAATTACTTGATCAAAATTTTCGAGAAAGTGAGGTTAGACCAAGCTGTCTTGTTCTCATCAGTAAAGGAAGAGCAAGCAAGACATTGGAAACAAAGAAAGCAGGAGAAATTCCAGCGTTTCGTCTGGCTGGCATTGTAGAAAATGCATATCGATCAACGAGGATTTTGCCTCCCATGTCGCATATTAAAGTAGAAAGCAAGATCAAATCAGGATCTAGTTTTCTGTTGCAAAATGTACGATCAGCGAATGGGCAAGTCAAATTTGCCGGAGCTGCCGTGATCGATGGAAAGACACACAAAATGACTGGTTTTTTGAATGAGGAAGAACTGGAGGGCGTAACATGGATAACAGGTAAAGGGAAAGGCGGTGTAGTGAAAAGCTTTTATAAAGAAACCGGTCAGCTGATTGTGTATGAGATAGAGACCATGAAAAGCAGAATTATACCTCGAGTTAAAGGAAACAACATCTCTTTTGATGTAAACATTGAATCAGTGGGAAGGCTTTCAGAAAATTGGGTGCTTTCGGGAAATACTTTTAAAAATGAATTTCTCAAAAAAGCAGAAAAATCATCTGAAAAAGAAGTGAAACGCTTGGTGAGGAATGTATTAGAAAAAATGCAAAAAGAATACAAAGTCGACGTTGCTGGCTTCGGAAATCGATTGCGAATTGAGAATCCTAAAGTATGGAAGAAGGTCAAAAAGGATTGGGACCAAACCTTTAGTGAAACTCCGATCAACTACAATGTAAAATTAACCATTAATGATTATGGAACATCAGGAGGATCAAAGAAGTGAGACATCAAGCTTAATTACGATTGGACCTTCTAAAAATGAAAAGATCAAAAGAAGATGTTCAAACAGACTACATAATGTCTAAATGTCTAAACATCTTCTTTAATTGGACCTAATTGATTCTAAGTCTGTAAAAAGTGTATATTCGTTCCAAAGGATTTCTGGCCCTTCTATACCCATCTCCGAGCAATTACTTGAGACACGTTTTCGCCTTACCAAAACGGGTAGTGTATGATAGAAGCATGAGTATGATAAACGTCTCTCTATAGGAGGAATGTTCATGAATCCGGTCATTTTATTCGATGGTGAATGTAACTTTTGTGATTCGAGTGTCCAGTTCATTATAAAGCGCGATCCGAAAGGGCTTTTTCATTACGCTTCGCTTCAAAGTGAGGCGGGTCAAGAGTTGCTGAAGAAGTACGATGTTCCTGCAGATATAGATAGTATGGTACTGATCGAAAAGGATAAGGCCTACTATAAATCGTCTGCAGCCTTGAGGATTTGCCGCCGTTTACAAGGGGCATGGAAATTGTTTTACGGCTTCATCATCGTTCCAAGCTTCATCCGGAACAGCGTTTATGACTTCATTGCCAAGAACCGTTACAAATGGTTCGGCAAGAAAGAAGAAAGCTGTATGCTGCCATCGCCAAGTGTTCGAAAGCGCTTTTTATAAATAGGCTTTGTAAACCAATGATGATTTAATTAAAAACCGTGGAGAAATAGCACTTGGGGAAGAAAATCAAAAACTTAAGATTCACTTGGAGGATCAATAAAGATTTAATAATGGCTAATCGAACATCTACAGAAGTTTTGGGTAATGTTGAATGTAATTAGAGTTAGTATAGTTTCATGGACACATTTTAGTTAAGTCCTTACAATGATTTTTGAGAGGATGTGTCCGTCTTGGAACGTAAGAATACAGGGAAAAAATATAATAATGAATTCAAGAAGACTATTGTAGACCTTTATCACTCGGGTAATTCG
>NZ_JBHXAS010000011.1:0-72273 GCF_042727425.1 Peribacillus sp. NPDC060253 | reverse complement strand
GCCTTCTTCGTTCACGCGGCGTTGCTCCGTCAGACTTTCGTCCATTGCGGAAGATTCCCTACTGCTGCCTCCCGTAGGAGTCTGGGCCGTGTCTCAGTCCCAGTGTGGCCGATCACCCTCTCAGGTCGGCTACGCATCGTCGCCTTGGTGAGCCATTACCTCACCAACTAGCTAATGCGCCGCGGGCCCATCTATAAGTGACAGCGTAAACCGTCTTTCCATCTTCTCTCATGCGAGAAAAGAACGTATCCGGTATTAGCTCCGGTTTCCCGAAGTTATCCCAGTCTTATAGGCAGGTTGCCCACGTGTTACTCACCCGTCCGCCGCTAATCTCAGGGAGCAAGCTCCCATCGATTCGCTCGACTTGCATGTATTAGGCACGCCGCCAGCGTTCGTCCTGAGCCAGGATCAAACTCTCCGAAGAAATGTTTGACTTGCTCATTTGCTTTTTTGATAGTGTGTGCTCACTTAAAATTTAACGTTGGCGCTTTGTTTTGTTCAGTTTTCAAAGAGCAATTTGTTATCGTTCGCTTAGAAACGACTTTAATAATATATCAACTATATTATTTTTTGTCAACAACTTTTTTCTTTCGCTGTCGACTTAGTTATTATATCTAGTATCGGAAACAAAAGCAAGAGTTATTTTAAAATAAATAAAATACATGAATCATAGCTAATAAAATATCAGCTGTTATCCTAATAAGAAGAAAAAGCTTATCTATTTAGGAGTAAACTTTTTCTTAATCATTAGAGTATTTCTTCAATATATAATTCCCGGTTTATCCCTAAATTGATTATTTGATCACTATCTTTTATCTTGATGACCGGTCTTGTTTGCGAGCTGGCATCAATAAAGATGATTTCTGCAATAAATCCATTGTTCAGCTTGACTCTGCTTCCTATGGAAAAATTAGCGAAGCTCGATAACAAGGTCTTCACTACTTCTATATCAAATTTACCGAAGTCATCATGTAAAATCATTTCTAATACTTTAAATGGTGACTGTTTCTTTCTATACGTCCTTTCGGAAGTCATGGCATGAAAGACATCTGCAACAGCTATGATTTTTGAGAATAAGCTCATGGGCTTTGTTTTCAAGCTTTTGGGATAACCTGTTCCATCCAACCTTCCATGGTGTTCTAGAATGGCTGTCTTCACACTATCCTTTATGATGGAACTACCTTTTATCATTTTGTAACTGAAAATAGGATGATTGTGAATCTCCTCATAATCCTCGACAGTCAGACTTTCGGTTTTAGTTAATAACCTTGGTGGCAGCTTTGCCATCCCACAGTCTGCCAGACAACCGCCGATAGCTACCTGATAGACATCCGCCCTATTGCATTTCATCTTAGAAGCAATATACGCTCCTATCAATCCAATTGAAATGGCATGGTGAAACAAATAGTCTTCTTTATTGCAATAGTGGTGTAGCATTAATATGTTGCCTGGTTCCTCTAAAGCTTTATCCACTAGAGGAATCACGATTAAACGAATCATGGCTACTTCCACTCTACTGCCTGCTTGCCAATTTTTAAATAACCGCTTATAGGTTTGTACTGATTTAAGATACAAATCCGTAAAATCCGAAAACTCTTCCATTTCATCCAATTCGGGATCTATCACTTCTTTCGCCAACGCTTACCTCCGTTATTAAAAATGCTTGTAAAGCCTCAATTAACTCCTTGGTCAATATTGTTTTTTCATTCATGATTGGACGGTCCGAGAGACCTCTAATCTCTCTTGAAAGTATGCAGCCTTCAATTAAATAGCGAGTTTTTACTAGCAAAACGTTTCACCTCAGTAGTTTTAATGAATACATTTTACTTTAAAAAACATGGTAATAACTATCTTTTTTTAGGGTTAAACACCCATAAAAATCAATTTCAGGAAAGATTTTTTTAAAAATAAAAAAGATGCATCAGGACTATTTACTTATTACCTGTGTCTAAAAACGAAAGAAAAAAAGACCCAGCATTATTGCTAGGTCTTTTCATGGATGAATTTATTCTTCCGTATCTTTACCAATTTCCTCGTTTTCGTTCATCACAGTAGGTTCAGAATTAGATTCTGGATCTATTGTTGTTTGGCCCTGCTCTAAATCTCTATCTATTTCTTCTTCTTCTTCTTCTTCTCTTCCAACGATGGCAACCGTCGAAACATATTCATTGTCTGCTGATTCAAGACGAATAAGCTTAACACCCTGTGTATTACGGCCAGTCTTAGAAATGCCTTCGACTTCCATTCGGATCAATACACCAGCAGCAGTAATCAGCATCAAATCTTCATCAACACCTGTAACGGTTTTCACGGCAATAAGTTTACCGTTTTTCTCCGTTACATTACATGTCTTTATCCCTTTGCCTCCGCGGCTTTGTATACGGTATTCCTCCGCAGAGGTCCGTTTACCATAGCCATTTTTCGTAACAATCAGCACTTCTTCATCATCTTCGAGTATTTCCATACCGACTACTTCATCATCCGCCCGTAAGGAAATCCCTTTCACTCCCGCTGCAGTACGTCCCATTGTCCGTACATCCGTCTCAGGGAAGCGAATCATCATCCCGTCTTTCGTTCCGATTATAATCTGTTTCTCCCCATTCGTAAGACGGACAGAAATCAATTCATCATCTTCACGTAAGCCTAAAGCAATTAGGCCATTATTACGGATATTTGCAAAAGATGAAAGAGGTGTACGCTTCGATATCCCATGTCTGGTCGTGAAGAATAAATACCAATCGTCGGCAAATTCCTTCACCGGTATGATTGCATTGACCCACTCACCTTTATCGACTTCCAACAAGTTGATAAGCGGCAATCCTTTTGCCGTCCTACCATATTCAGGTATTTCATATCCTTTGGAGCGATAGACTTTACCTTTGTTAGTGAAGAATAAAAGAGTGTCATGAGTTGAAGTGGTTAACAGGTGACCGACAAAGTCATCTGTGTTCGTACCCATACCCTGTATCCCTCGCCCACCGCGTTTTTGACTGCGGTACGTGGTAGCAGGCAAACGTTTAATATAACCATTGTGGGTAAGTGTCACGATTATGTTTTCCTCTGGGATTAAATCCTCATCTTCCAGGCTTTCAAAGCCGGCTAATGTGATTTCAGTTCTTCTTTTATCATTAAAACGTTCTTTAATTTCAAGAAGCTCCTCACGAATGATTTCAAGAACCTTTTCCTCATCAGCAAGAATGGCTTTATACTCTGCAATTATGGCCATTAATGCCTGGTATTCATCTTCAATTTTTTCACGTTCCAGACCAGTCAAGCGTTGTAAACGCATATCCAGGATAGCTTGCGCTTGTTTTTCAGAAAGTGAAAATTGTGTCATTAACCCTTCACGGGCAATTTCAGTAGTTTGGGAACTACGGATTAACGAAATGACCGCATCCAAATTATCAAGTGCAATGCGCAAACCTTCTAAAATATGGGCACGCGCTTCCGCTTTCCGTAATTCAAATTCCGTCCGGCGCCGTATGACTATCTGCTGATGCTCTAGGTAGTAGTGTAGGCATTGTTTTAAATTCAATACTTTAGGCTGACCGTCCACCAAAGCAAGCAGATTGATTCCAAAGGTTGTCTGCATGGCGGTATGCTTATACAGGTTGTTCAAAAGGACATTTGCATTAACATCCTTTCGAAGCTCCATGACAATACGCATGCCGTTGCGATCCGATTCATCCCGTAAGTCGGTAATGCCTTCGATTTTCTTATCTCGAGCAAGTTCTGCAATTTTTTCAATCAATCTTGCTTTATTCACTTGATAAGGAATCTCTTTAACAAGGATGACCTGTTTTCCATTAGGTTTCTCTTCAATCTCCACCCTCGCACGTTGAATGATTGAACCTTTTCCAGTTTCATAGGCCTTTCTAATGCCACTTCGGCCTAAAATTAAACCGGCTGTCGGAAAATCAGGGCCTGGAATGAATTCCATCAACTCTGGAATTGTAATATCCGGATTCTTGCTTATAGCCAATACGCCGTCAATTACCTCACCTAATTGATGGGGGGGAATATTGGTTGCCATCCCTACTGCTATACCAGATGATCCATTCACTAACAAGTTGGGAAAACGGGCTGGCATAACGGCTGGTTCTCTTTCTGAACCATCATAGTTATCTTGGAAATTAACCGTATCTTTATTTAAATCGCGAAGCAATTCCATCGAAATCTTCGACATTCTTGCTTCTGTGTACCTCATTGCGGCAGCTTGGTCTCCATCGACTGAACCGAAATTTCCATGGCCATCGACAAGCATATAGCGATAGTTAAAAGGCTGCGCCATCCGTACCATCGTTTCATATACAGCTGAATCACCATGCGGGTGATATTTACCGATTACTTCCCCGACAATACGGGCAGATTTTTTAAATGGTTTATCCGAAGTCATTCCAAGATCATTCATTGCATAAAGAATTCTTCGGTGTACCGGTTTTAAACCGTCCCTTACATCAGGCAAAGCCCGAGACACGATAACGCTCATCGCATAATCCAAAAAGGATGTCCGCATCTCGGTGCTTATATTTATTTCTTTTACACCTGATCTTTCATTTTCTGACATGGAGCCAACCTCCTATAAAAAGCTTATATCTCATTTAGTTTTAACTGTTCGTTCACTATGTAAAGAACAGGATGTAAAAAGCATCCTGTCAAAAAATCAGATATCGAGATTTTTTACATAAATTGCATTTTCTTCGATGAAGTTACGTCGTGGTTCTACCTTATCGCCCATCAACATCTCGAAAGTTTCGTCCGCCTCAGCAGCATCTTTCAAACTCACTTGGAGCAGGGTTCTCGTATCAGGGTTCATGGTCGTTTCCCACAATTGCTCTGGATTCATTTCCCCTAGCCCTTTATAACGCTGCAGGTTAGGCTTTGGAGTACTTGGCAAACTTGCTATGATTTCGTCAAGCTGGCGATCATTATAGGCATAATCCACTTTTTTCCCTTGTTGGATTTTGAAAAGCGGCGGCTGAGCAATATATATATATCCGTACTCGATAATTTTTCGCATATATCGGTAGAAGAATGTCAACATCAGTGTTCTGATATGGGCACCATCCACATCTGCATCGGTCATGATGACAATTTTATGGTATCTAGCCTTTTCAATATTGAATTCATCACCAATGCCTGTTCCAAGTGCTGTAATGATCGTACCTATTTCTTCGTTATGAAGGATTCTATCCAATCTTGCTTTTTCTACATTCAGGATTTTACCCCTTAGCGGCAAAATGGCTTGGAAATGGCGGTCCCGTCCTTGCTTTGCCGAGCCTCCCGCCGAGTTTCCTTCAACGATGTACAATTCACTGATACCCGGGTCCTTGGAAGAACAATCCGCCAATTTCCCTGGAAGATTGGATACTTCCAAAGCACTTTTCCTTCGAGTCAATTCACGTGCTTTCTTCGCTGCCATACGGGCTCTCGCTGCCATTTGCCCTTTATCTACAATTTTCCGGGCCACGGCAGGATTTTCGTATAAGAAGGAATCAAGTCGTTCAGAAAGAACGGAATCAGTAACCGTTCTTACTTCGGAGTTTCCGAGTTTGGTTTTTGTCTGACCTTCAAATTGTGGATCAGGATGCTTAATCGAAATGATTGCCGTTAAACCTTCACGGACATCTTCACCTGAGAAGTTGGAATCAGCTTCTTTTAAAAGACCATTTTTCCGTGCATAATCATTGATGACACGGGTTAAAGCAGTCTTGAATCCTGATTCATGTGTACCGCCTTCATAGGTATGAATATTATTGGCAAAAGAAAAGACATTGCTGATATAGCTGTCGTTATATTGGAGTGCCAATTCAACAGAAATTCCATCTTTCTCGCCTTCCATGAAAATCGGTTCCTCATGCAATACCTCTTTAGAACGATTCAAATGCTCAACATAAGATTTGATACCGCCCTCATAGTGGAAATCCCTGACTTTCTCTTCTTCCTCACGTTTATCTTCAATGATCAGTTTCAAGCCTTTATTCAAAAATGCAAGCTCACGTATTCGTGTGGCTAATGTATCGAAATCATATTCCAAGGTATCCGTGAAGATTTCACTATCAGGAATGAAGTGTACAGTCGTTCCGGTATGATCGGTTTCCCCGATAATTTTCAAATCTTCTTTAGGGATACCGCGGTTAAATTGCTGATAATGGATTTTGCCATTAAGATGGACATAAACTTCCAATACCGTGGATAAGGCATTAACTACTGAAGCACCCACACCGTGCAGACCACCGGAAACCTTGTAGCCCCCGCCGCCAAATTTACCGCCCGCATGAAGGACCGTCATGATCACTTCAACTGCTGGCCGTCCCATTTTTTCATGGATACCGACTGGAATTCCCCGGCCATTATCCACTACGGTTATGCTATTGTCTTCTTCGATTGTCACTTTGATTTCCGTACAGAAACCTGCTAGTGCCTCATCGATACTATTATCGACAATTTCCCAAACAAGATGGTGAAGTCCTTTTGCAGAGGTCGTACCGATATACATCCCCGGACGTTTACGAACTGCTTCTAAGCCTTCTAAAACCTGTATCTGATTCTCATCGTATGCCTGAGCTTGTACTTCTTTTTGTTCCATTGTCATACGTATCACCTACACTTTTCTTTTGGCATTTATCAATTTTTCTGGAGTAATTAAAGCGTTACCGCTTAATTTCAAAGAATATCTATATCATCGATTAATAACGAAGGCTGCAGTGAACGCTTTTTCAAAGTGGACGACGCAAGCGGTGAATAATAGACCTGTTTATCCGTCACTACAATCGATTTAACCGAGTTTTTTGCTAAATGGGAAGTTACATCAGACTTTTTCTCCAAGAATTCACTCATGATTGGAGAGGCCTGAAGCAGCTTCTTATCTAAAATGGCTATGACATCGTCCGTTTTCACAAGAATGTCTTCACCAATATGGAGATACATACATTCACCTCATCATTTAACCTTTTTTATACTTCCTTGACTAACATAAAAGGTGGACGCTTCTCTTAGGGTTTGATGATCGATTCCATCAACGGAGGGTGTCGTCACGAATGTTTGTACTTTCCCTTGTATCGTATTCAGTAAATGAGATTGACGGAAATCGTCAAGTTCCGATAACACATCATCCAATAATAAAATGGGATACTCGCCGATTTCTTCATGGATCAGCTCAATTTCGGCAAGTTTTAAAGATAGGGCAGTTGTACGTTGTTGTCCTTGTGAACCATATGTCTGAACATCTCGTTCATTCACAAAAAAAACCAGGTCGTCACGATGAGGACCTACAAGTGTTACACCCCGTTCAATTTCCCTTGTTTTTATTTTATCAAATTTTTCTGTGTATACTTCTATCATTTTCGTCAAATCCATAGATTCTGATACATCAAGCGACGGTTTATATTGGATTTTCAATACTTCTAGATTTCTGGAGATCCCCGAGTGAATCGGCTCTGCCCATTGCTGGAGCTTTAAAAGAAACTCGTATCTTCTTTCGACAATTTTCGCTGCATACTGAATGAATTGATCAGTTAACACGTCAAGCATCGTCGTATCCGTTTGTTTTCGGGTCTGCAGAAGCTTTAAGTAATGATTTCTTTGTTGAAGTATTTTATGATATTGGCTCATATCATGAAGGTATACGGGAGAAACCTGGCCAATTTCCATATCTATAAAACGGCGTCTGACTACAGGGCTACCCTTTACAAGGTTAAGATCCTCCGGCGCAAACATGACCACATTCATATTTCCGACATATTGACTTAACTTTCTTTGTTCAATATGGTTGCACTTCGCCTTTTTCCCTTTTTTTGAAATGGTCAGCTCAAGTGGTATTGAGGTATTTCTCTTTCTAACTCTTCCTTCTATTTTAGCATACTCTTCATCCCAGCGAATAAGTTCTTTATCATTTGAGGTCCGATGAGATTTTGCCATTGCTAAAACAAAAATGGATTCCATGACATTTGTTTTTCCTTGAGCATTTTCGCCAAGGATTACATTGACTTTATTTTCAAAAGTCAGATTCAATTCGGTATAGTTGCGGTAATTTCTCAAACTTATATTTTCAATATACATATTCCGCTCTTCCCTTATGTTTTAGCTTGTAATTGTGAAGACGCCAAATCCAGGAATCTCTATTTTATCACCTGATCTTAATTTTCTGCCTCTTCTCACATCTAATTCGCCGTTAATGAATACCTCGTATTCACTTAAGAACCATTTCGCCATTCCGCCACTTTGGATCAGATCCGCTAATTTCAAGAATTGTCCCAGTGTGATATATTCTGTGCTGATTTTTATGGAGTCCATTTCATGCCTCACTCATTTCCAAGTAGTCTTTAATACTTCATTTTACTAAATAAATCCCATTAAGACAAAGTATAGCTTTTTCCGCTCTTATTTTTAGCGTTTCCAAGTCCCTTACAGCATTAAAAAATCCATGAAAACCCTTTTAATTCGTATGTTCAAATATAAAAAAATTAAAGGCCTGCAGAACAAGCCTTTAATTTTTTTGAAATATTATTTTAGCTTAATAAGTTCTAACTGGCAGAATTAATTGCAACATGGAATCATCATGAAGTGGGCGAATGACAAACGGACGCATTGCACCTGTAAAATTAATTTTGATATCTGAACCTTCCAATGCCTTTAAAGCATCCATTACAAATTTGGCACTGAATGAAATTTTCAGATCTTCCCCTTCAATGGCCTCTGCTTGAACCTCTTCAATTACTTTACCAATTTCAGGAGTATTGGAAGAGACCTCGATTATACGGCCTTCCAGGGTTGTCAATTTGACGACATTATTTCTTCCTTCCCTCGCCAATAAAGAAGCCCTGTCGATCGCTTGAAGAAAATCTTTTGTATGAACCGTTACATCCGTTTTGCTATCTGAAGGGATCAAGCGGGACGTATCAGGATAATTCCCTTCAAGTAATCGTGAGAAGAATAATAAATTTTCAGCCTTGAAAAGGACTTGATTATCGGTAATGACGATTTCTATGAGTTCGTTTGTATCATCAAGGATTTTACTCAACTCATTCAAACTTTTACCAGGGATAACAACGCTATAGGTCCCTGTAATTTTATTTTCTATTTTTGCAGTTCTCATTGCCAGTCTATGACTATCTGTTGCAATACAGGTCAACTCATCATCTTGAACCTTTAAGTTTACACCTGTTAAGATGGGGCGTGTTTCTGACGTGGACACTGCAAAACCAGTTTGACGAATAAGGGTCTTTAATAGGTCCGTTGGAAGTTTGAAAATATTTTCTTCTTCAATGATTGGAAGATGTGGATACTCTTCAGGATCCAAACCGTTTAGATTAAATTCAGCTTTACCTGAGCGGATAATCGTTTGAAAGTTGTTTTCAACTTCAATTTCTACAGTATCCATCGGTAACTTTTTGACAATTTCACTGAAGAAACGGGCATTCAATACAATACCGCCACTTTTTTTCACTTCAACAATCTCATCTCCGTCTACTTCGGCTGGAATAAAAGATTGGATCGAGATATCGGAATCACTTCCTGTTAAAGTGACACCCTCACTAGTAACGCTTATTTTTATCCCTGTTAGAATCGGGATCGTGGTTCTTGATGTGACTGCTTTCATTACTTCTTGGACACTATGAACTAATCGATCTCTTTGGATTATAAATCTCATGTTTCATCCTCCAATTTTTTTATTGCCAAAAAGGCATATTTATTAATAATTTTTATTAAAAAAGATAGTAGTAATAGTAGTAGGGCCTGTTGATATGTGGATAAGTCCCTTCAAGCTAAGGAAAAACAGTCCATCCACTTGTGGACAGACTGTGTGTAAGTTGTCGTCAGTTATACACATTATCCAGAATTGATTATACCCTCAGCTGATCCTGGATTTCTTTAACCTGACGTTGAAGCTGGGTATCCGTTTGCATGAGCTTAGAGATTTTTTCATGCGCATGAATAACGGTCGTATGATCGCGACCTCCAAATTCATCTCCTATCTTTGGCAGGGATGAGTCCGTTAATTCCCTGGAAAGATACATCGCAATCTGTCTTGGGAAGGCTACGGATTTAGTCCGTTTTTTCGCCTTGAAATCCTCAAGTTTGACACTATAATGTTCACCGACTGTTTTCTGGATTTCTAATATGGTGATTATTTTAGGTTTTGAGCTTGGGATGATGTCTTTTAATGCTTCTGCTGCCAAATCTGCATTGATATCTTTATTGATTAATGAAGAATAAGCGACGACGCGAATAAGTGCACCTTCAAGTTCACGAATATTGGAATCGATTTGGTTGGCAATATAGAGCATGACTTCATTCGGTATATCAAGCCCCTCAGCTTTCGCCTTTTTACGTAATATGGCAATCCGCGTTTCTAGATCAGGAGGAGTGATATCCGTGATCAAACCCCATTCAAACCTTGAACGGAGGCGATCTTCAAGTGTAGGGATCTCTTTTGGTGGACGGTCACTCGAGATGACGATCTGTTTGCTTTCTTCGTGTAATGCATTGAATGTATGGAAAAACTCTTCTTGAGTTTGTTCTTTTCCCGCCAGAAATTGAATATCATCAATTAATAAAACATCTACGCTTCTGTATCTATCACGGAATTCCCCAGCTTTATTATCTCGGATAGAGTTGATAAATTCGTTCGTGAATTTTTCAGACGATAAATAAACGACCTTGGCATTCGGATTATGCTCAAGAACATAATGCCCAATTGCATGCATTAAATGAGTTTTACCCAGTCCAACGCCTCCGTATATGAATAAAGGATTATAGGCTTTGGCTGGAGCTTCTGCGACAGCGAGAGACGCGGCATGGGCAAAACGATTGCCGGAGCCGATGACAAATGTATCAAAAGTATTTTTTGCATTCAGCATGTGCTGTGGAAATGCAGCATGCTCTTTATCCTGTTTTTTAATCTTTTTAGGCTGAACAGGAACGGTAAAATCATCATCTTCTTGATTGGGGGGAATGATAAATTTTGCTTCCAATTCCTCACCGGTAAGTTCAAACAATACATCAGAAATAAGATGGGAATAGCGTTCTTCAAGCCAATCCCTGGCAAATTCATTGGGAGCGGTGACTGTTAATGTATCACCTTGAAGTAAATAAGCCTTAGTTGATTTAAGCCATGTTTCAAAGCTTGGTTTACTGATTTTTTTTTCGATTTTTCCGAGCGCCTGGTTCCAAAGGCTATCAATGTTATCCAAACTTATCCCTCCTTTGCAAAATATTTTTATTAAACGTAACTAAAATGTATAGGCACAAATAAACTCATCGATTGCCGTCTTTATATAAATTTTGACAGCAAGGGTTCGGTGAGCTGTATAAGGGATTTTTATGTTGTGTAGTGTGAAGTCCCTCTAACCATATCTATATCTTGCGCTGTACAACATTTGTACAGACTACATCTAGTAAGTCGATGCAGATTTGAATGTTTATTCATCAACAGGTATTTTGAGAAATATATAATAAAGAAGAAAAAAGGGTTTTCGACAATATCCACCATCTGTGGACAATTTAATATACACAGGTCGGATAAGCTATCCACATGTTATACACAGTCTGTGGATAACCGTTATCTGTTGATAAAGTTATTCAGAGTGAAAACACAAATATAATATCAGAAATTCAGGTGGCTTGCAATGGGTTAGAAAACTTTATCCACAACTTACCGAGCCTGTGGGAAAAACTTTTCCACAGGCTATTGTTATGTGTAAAAGTCCATGAAATGGGTTGTGGATAGAAAAAAACATGTCGAATTTTATCCACAGGTCATAGTTATAGCTCGAATTAATAAAATTATTTCCAATGACATTTAAGTGATTTAAGTCGCAAAAACCTATGCTGATAAATCGGATGGACATTTAAAAACCGACTTAAGGTTTTTATACTTTGTCGAATTCCATGTAGAAATAGGAGAGATATCAGGGGATCGACAAATATGTATTCATGGGTAAAATTGATGGAAATTTCCTTCTCCCCAAAAATTTCTATATCAGTTCGGAGAAAAATCATTTACAATAGGCTAGGTAGTAAAAAAAGGCCTACTGGACATTGAGCATAAAAAAGAAATATTTTTTTGGATGAGGTTGACAAGTAGAAACCTCAATCTATATAATTGTAAAGACTGTCTTTAACTGTTATTCCTCAGGGAGGTGTCATATAATGAAAAGAACTTATCAACCGAATAATCGCAAACATAGTAAAGTTCACGGTTTCCGTGCACGTATGAGCACGAAAAACGGACGTAGAGTAATCGCTGCACGTCGCCGCAAGGGCAGAAAAGTATTATCTGCATAGACCACTGAAAAGTCTCAGTGGTCTTTTTTCGCAAAATAAGGGATTTACTGAGACTCAATTCATGTAATGAAGGTGTAAAAATGAAAAAAAAGTTAAGGATTAAGAAAGAGGACGAATTTCAGCTTGTGTTTAAAAAAGGTGAATCTTCTGCTAATCGGCAATTCGTTGTCTATGTCCTTGAAAAGCCAGGTCAAGATTATTTCCGGATTGGTCTTTCCGTCAGTAAAAAAATCGGGAACGCCGTTGTAAGGAACCAAATTAAAAGATACATACGGCAAGCGTTTTTGGAATTGAAAGATGATATAGAAGAGGGTAAGGATTATATTGTGATTGCTCGAAAACCAGCGGCGGAGATGGACTTTTTCCAGGTGAAAAGCAGCTTGATCCACGTCCTGAAACGTTCTAAATCACTAAACTTTAAAACGAAAAAACAATAAAGTCTCCTTATCGATAATAAACACCCCTTTAAATCAGTAGTTACTTGAAAAAGATGACATAAAAAATTCCTATTGAACTGTGAAAAAAGTGGATTACATTTCCTTGAATTCCGCCAATGAACAGTTCACAATTGTTTCAAAAAAGATTGATTGCAGTTAGGAGGAAATTACGGTTGAAAAAACGAATATTACTCATTATTGGACTAGCTTCGATAATGATGCTGTTAGCAGGGTGTACGGAAATTAAAGAACCTATTACTGCGGAAAGTGAAGGTTTTTGGAATTCATACATTGTCTATCCATTATCAGCCTTGATCATTTGGCTTTCTGAAACATTTGGGGCGAACTATGGTTTGGGAATCATCGGTGTTACTTTAATCATTCGCTTAGCATTACTTCCACTTATGGTCAAACAGGTTAAAAGCTCGAAAGCAATGCAGGCCATCCAGCCTGAAATGAAAGAACTTCAAGCAAAATACAGCTCAAAAGATGCTGCCACTCAACAAAAACTACAGCAAGAAACAATGGCTCTATTTTCAAAATATAAAGTGAATCCATTGGCGGGTTGTTTGCCAATATTGGTGCAAATGCCGATTCTAATCGGATTTTACCATGCCATCAGCCGTACGGAGGAAATCTCTTTACATAGTTTTCTTTGGTTTGATTTAGGTTCCCCGGATCCTTATTATATTTTACCGGTTGTTGCTGGTATCACGACTTTTATCCAGCAAAAGATGTCCATGGCTGGAATGAACTCCAATCCACAAATGGCTGCACAAATGACGATGATGCTTTACATCATGCCAGTTATGATTGTTGTTTTTGCTATTAATTTTCCCGCTGCTCTTTCTCTATATTGGGTAGTAGGTAACCTTTTTGGTATCGTTCAAACATATTTCATTAAAGGTCCGGATCTTAGAAAAGCAGCTGCGGAAAACGCGGGAGGGGCAAAGAAAAAGTGAAAAAAGTAACTGCTACAGGACAATCTGTCGAAGAAGCAGTAAATTTAGCTTTAGCTCAACTGAATAGCACTAAAGATCGTGTGGAAATTGAAATTGAAGACGAAGGAAAAAAAGGATTTTTTGGTTTATTTGGTGCAAGGAAGGCAATTGTCCATGTGACATTGCCTGCCGATCCCATTGAAGAGACACTTGAATTTTTGAAAAATGTCAGCAGGGAAATGGGAGTTAATGCAGAAATTGATATCCAACGTAAAGGGAAGAACGTTACATTCCATTTAACGGGTGATAAAATTGCATTATTAATTGGAAAAAGGGGTCAAACACTGAATTCCCTTCAGTATTTAACGCAGTTGGTTGCAAATCGCTATTCGAAGCAGTTTTTAAATATTACAGTAGATGCAGAAGATTATCGAAATCGACGCAATGATACGTTAATCCAATTGGCTGAAAGAATGGCAAATAAAGCCATAAAAACAGGTAAAGCAATTTCACTGGAGCCCATGCCATCCTATGAACGTAAGGTCATCCATAATGCGCTCCTGCATTATCCAAAAATTAAAACGACTTCAAATGGAACGGAACCATATCGCCATTTAGTCATTACTCCACTCAAATGAACCTTCTGCTATAAAGCAGGGGTTCTTTTTTTAATGTCAGGATACCATTGTTTGTCGAATATTAATTTATTAATGATTATTTCAACAAAAACTGACATATTTCTTATTAATATTCTCATGATCAATAAGATGGGTGAAAGAGCAACGGTCCATATTTGTTATTCACATGTGGATAAGTTAAAATGAATACTACAGAATATGGAATTCATGCATGTGGATAACCCTTTAAAGGAAGGAGTATCTACTTTTTTTCATGAATATACTGTGGTATTGTAGTTATTTAGGGATTCAACGATTTTTATTATCAGAAAAAAATAGAAACATCAATATATAAGAGGTGAAAGCATGGAATTCGATACAATCACCGCTATCTCTACGCCCTTAGGGGAAGGGGCAATCGCCATCGTTAGAATCAGCGGTGATGAGGCCATAGAAATAGCCGATAGGATCTTTAAAGGACCAGGAGGAAAAGGATTGCTTGAAGTGAACTCACATACGATTCATTATGGCCACCTTATCCAGCCTAAAACAGGTGAAATCATTGAGGAAGTCATGGTTTCGGTCATGAAAGGTCCAAAGACATTTACAAGAGAAGATGTAGTTGAAATAAATTGTCACGGTGGAATCGTTTCCGTCAATCGGGTATTACAACTTATTCTCTCACAAGGAGCTCGTTTAGCAGAACCTGGTGAATTTACGAAACGAGCTTTTTTGAATGGAAGGATCGATCTTTCTCAAGCAGAGGCCGTTATGGATTTAATCAGGGCTAAAACGGATAAAGCCATGAATGTCGCATTAGGTCAAATGGAGGGCCGGCTTTCGAAATTAATCCAAAACCTGCGTCAAGAAATTTTACAGACCCTCGCTCAAGTCGAGGTAAACATAGATTATCCGGAATATGATGATGTCGAAGAAATGACGCATCGTTTATTTTTGGAAAAAGGCAGTTATGTGAAGACTGAAATAGAGAAACTGCTTCACACAGCCCAGCAAGGGAAAATCCTGCGGGATGGACTGGCAACGGTTATCATAGGACGCCCGAATGTCGGGAAGTCTTCTTTACTAAACAGCTTAGTCCATGAAAATAAAGCGATTGTAACTGACATTCCTGGTACAACACGTGACGTAATTGAGGAGTATGTCAATGTTCGCGGTGTACCGCTTAAGCTTGTCGATACAGCTGGAATTAGAGAAACGGAAGATATCGTTGAACGAATTGGAGTTGAACGGTCTCGTGCGGTATTGAAAGAGGCTGATCTAATATTACTGGTATTGAACTATTCAGATGATTTTACCGCTGAAGATGAGAAACTATTCCAAGCTGTCGAGGGAATGGATGTTATCGTTATTATCAATAAAACCGATCTTCCACAGAAAATTGATTTGGCTAAGGTTAAAGAAAATTCAACATCCCATAAAGTTGTTTCCACTTCATTGCTTGAGGATAAAGGGGTCGATGAATTGGAAAAGGCCATCGCTTCTTTATTTTTTGAAGGTTCTTTAGAAACGGGAGACTTGACCTATGTGTCCAATGCCAGGCATATAGCCTTGCTAGGACAGGCATTACAGTCAATTTCAGATGCAGTTGAAGCGATTGAAATGGGTACACCAATTGATTTGGTTCAAATTGATTTCACGAAAGCATGGGAGCTCCTTGGAGAAATCATTGGTGAAAGCGTACAGGATAATTTAATCAACCAATTGTTCTCACAATTTTGTTTAGGAAAATAATTGTAAAAGGAGGAAAAGAACATGCAATACGAAGCAGGTAGCTATGATGTCATTGTAATTGGTGCTGGACATGCTGGTAGTGAAGCAGGCCTTGCAGCTGCAAGAGTTGGGGCTAAAACGATGATGATCACCATTAACTTGGATATGGTCGCCTTTATGCCTTGTAATCCGTCCGTTGGCGGGCCGGCAAAAGGTATAGTCGTTAGGGAAATTGACGCTTTAGGCGGTGAAATGGGGAAAAACATCGACAAGACCCATATTCAAATGAGGATGTTGAATACTGCCAAAGGCCCGGCTGTTCGTGCATTGCGTGCGCAGGCAGATAAATTTCTCTATCAACAAGAAATGAAAAAGACGATAGAAGACCAAGAAAATTTGACATTGATTC
Source organism: Peribacillus sp. NPDC060253 (assembly GCF_042727425.1). Taxonomy (NCBI): domain Bacteria; kingdom Bacillati; phylum Bacillota; class Bacilli; order Caryophanales; family Bacillaceae; genus Peribacillus; species Peribacillus sp. NPDC060253. The sequence continues at coordinate 55,850 of NZ_JBHXAS010000011.1, read as the reverse complement.
AAGGGATGGTAGAGGAATTAATTGTAGAAAATGATGTTTGTACCGGTGTCATTACTAAAACAGGCGCAGTATATCGTGCGAAAACTGTCGTAATCACGACGGGTACCTATTTACGTGGTGAAATCATTTTAGGGGAACTAAAATATTCAAGCGGTCCAAATAATCAGCAGCCTTCCATCAGGCTTTCTGAACACTTGGAGCAATTAGGGTTCGATTTGGTTCGTTTTAAAACAGGAACACCACCACGTGTCAATAGTTCATCCATAGATTACAGCAAAACGGAAATTCAGCCTGGTGATGAAGTACCACGTGCTTTTTCTTATGAAACCACTAAGTTCATCACTGATCAATTACCATGCTGGCTAACGTACACAAATGAGGGTACACACCAGCTCATTGATGATAATCTGCACCGCTCACCGATGTATTCCGGAATGATAAAGGGAACTGGACCTCGTTATTGTCCATCAATAGAAGATAAGGTCGTCCGTTTCAATGATAAACCACGCCATCAAATTTTCCTTGAACCTGAGGGTCGCAATACAAAGGAAGTTTATGTACAAGGGCTGTCTACAAGTCTGCCAGAAGATGTACAAGTAAAAATCCTTCAAACGATCCCAGGTCTCGAGAAGGCGGAAATGATGCGTGCCGGATATGCAATTGAATATGATGCAATCGTTCCTACACAGCTATGGCCTACTCTAGAAACGAAAAAAATCAAAAATTTGTATACAGCAGGCCAAATTAACGGGACGTCCGGCTATGAAGAAGCTGCAGGACAAGGGCTGATGGCCGGCATTAATGCAGGATTGAATGCGATAGGTAAAGAAGAACTGATTTTAAGCCGTTCGGATGCCTATATTGGTGTACTCATTGATGACCTTGTAACCAAAGGTACGAATGAACCTTACCGATTGCTGACATCACGTGCAGAATATCGTTTATTATTGCGTCACGATAATGCCGATTTAAGGTTAACGGAAATTGGTTTCAATATTGGAATGATCAAGGAAGAACGCTATAACCGTTTCCTTTTGAAAAAAGAAGCGGTTGAAATGGAAAAAGGACGCCTGAAATCAAATTTCATCAAACCAACTAAAGAGGTTCAAGAAGTCATTACTGCAAGTGGTGGCAGTGAGTTGAAGGATGGAATCCGTGCGTCTGATTTATTGAAACGACCTGAAATGGATTATTCCCATATTCAGAGGTTGGCTCCAAGTGATGTCGAACTGAGCGGTGAAGTGACGGAACAAGTCGAAATCCAGATCAAGTATGAAGGATATATTGAAAAATCCTTGCAACAAGTCGATCGTCTGAAAAAAATGGAGAATAAAAAGATTCCAGAGAATATAGATTATGATGCAATTTCTGGTCTAGCAACGGAAGCACGTCAAAAATTAAAGTTGGTCCACCCGCTTTCAGTAGCTCAGGCTTCAAGAATTTCCGGTGTGAATCCAGCTGATGTTTCCATTTTGCTTGTTTATTTGGAACAAGGTAAGATAGCCCGAGTATCTCAGTAATGGAAATACCCGAAAAGGATTGAAGAAAACATGAATATAGAACAGTTCCAACAAGCACTGCAGGAGAAGGGAATTGAGCTTTCTCCTCACCAGCTTGATCAGTTTGACACATATTATCGTTTATTGGTGGAATGGAACGAAAAGATGAACTTGACCGCCATTACTAATAAAGAAGAAGTTTATCTAAAGCATTTTTATGATTCAATCAGTGCTGCCTTTTATTTCGATTTTAACAAATCTTATCGGATTTGCGATGTTGGGGCTGGCGCTGGGTTTCCGAGTATTCCATTGAAGATTTGTTTCCCTGATATCCACGTATCGATTGTGGATTCGTTGAATAAGCGAATCTCTTTTTTGAATCACCTTGCTGATTCATTGCAATTAAAGGGTGTTTCCTTCTATCATGACCGGGCGGAAACCTTCGCGCAAAAACCGGAGCATCGCGAATCCTATGATATTGTCATGGCAAGGGCGGTAGCTAGGATGTCCGTTTTAAGTGAACTATGTTTGCCGCTTGTTAAACCGGATGGGACGTTTATTGCCATGAAAGCGGCTAGTGCACAGGATGAAATGGACACAGGGAAGAAAGCCATTTTTACGTTAGGCGGAAAAATCGAAGAAATTCATCCCTTCACATTGCCAGAGGAAAATAGTGAAAGAAACATCATTACCGTTAAAAAAGTGAAGAAAACGCCTAAAAAATACCCAAGAAAACCAGGGACACCGAATAAACAGCCTATTGAATGACCTATATACTACTTCGATGTTTCCATATTGGACGTAGATGATTCATATATTTGGCTGGTACTTGTCCTAATTTTCTTTTACTATAAAGGTATGACTTTATTCATTAATCATATTAAGCAAACATGAAGGCAATTTTTCAGGTGCAATATCAATCGTGTGCCAGGTTTTCAAAGCAGGGCTAGAAGGTCGGCGATTTTTCTTTTTGTTTTCAGGGAAATAATCTTGGGCAAGCCGGCTGAGATATGTAATTACTGGCCGTCTCATCCTCATTATTGCCTTGATGACGCCAGTCGACATGTTTTTTACAGTGAAGGACCATTTGTATAACCATGTCGGGAAATGTATGCAGGACTTGTCCTTTAAATAGAGAATATGTTATTTGGGAGTTTTAAAAGGTGGTGTAGGAAGATGAAGCATCCTTTTTCGCGGTTCTTTGGGTTTGGCGAAAAAGAAGAACAGCAACTAGAGATGGAGACACCTAGCAATAATAATGAAGAGATTAGAAAAATTTCAATTTCTGATATTGTGCCTAATCGATTTCAACCAAGGACCGTTTTTAATGACGATAAAATTGCGGAATTGGCTCAAACGATTCATACACACGGGATCATTCAGCCAATTGTAGTAAGGGCTTATGGACAGGGAAAATATGAAATCATTGCAGGTGAGCGCCGTTTTCGGGCTATGCAAAAGCTGGGCTGGGAATTGGCACCTGCAATTATTAAAGATTTCACCGATACAGAAACGGCTTCCGTTGCGCTGATAGAAAACCTTCAGCGTGAAGAGCTTACACCGATTGAAGAAGCATTGGCTTACGGTAAACTATTGGAGTTGCATAGTTTAACCCAAGAAGCCTTGGCACAAAGACTGGGAATAGGACAATCTACCGTTGCGAATAAGCTTCGGCTGCTTAAGCTGCCCCAGGAAGTTCAAGATGCACTTCTTCAAAAGCAAATTACGGAACGCCATGCCCGCTCGTTGATACCATTAAAAAGTCCTGAAAAGCAGATTAAACTACTTTCGGAAGTCATCGAAAAAGGGTTAAACGTCAAGCAAACAGAAGAGCAGGTCGTCAAGCTCTTAACGGGTACGGTTCAAAAGCCGAAACCTAAGCGAAAGGCGTTTAGTAAAGATATGAGAATTGCCGTAAATACGATACGTCAATCACTCAGTATGGTTACAGACAATGGAATAAATCTGGATGCAGAGGAAGAAGAATTCGAGGAGTATTATCAATTCACGATTAAAATACCCAAGAAAAAAACTTGATCCTCTATCCTTAGCCCCGCTTGGTAGTCTCCGATTACCAAGCTTTTTTTTATTTTCTAGATAACACTAGCATCTGTTACGTGAAAAGTGGTGCAATTTTTTAGGGATTTTTGTAAGGTTTAGCTAAATTTCAAATATCAGGAGTAATTTAAGAAAACGATTTCTTCCTGTAGCATTCATGATAAAATAGAAAGAAAATAAATGAATTTACGGTAAAATTGATTAAATATAACGTTATGAATATAGTTGAAAGCAGGTGAATTCGTGGGTAAGATTCTCGCCATTGCCAATCAAAAAGGCGGTGTTGGAAAAACGACAACTTCTGTCAGTTTAAGTGCTTGTCTTGCATACATAGGACAGAAAGTCTTAATGGTCGATATTGATCCGCAGGGAAATGCGACAAGCGGTGCAGGTATTGATAAAGCGGATGTGGAACAATGTATTTATGATGTATTGGTCGATGATGTTGAAGCCAGTACCGTTATCTTGGAAACAAAGGTTGAAAACTTATATGTTATACCTGCGACAATTCAACTTGCAGGTGCGGAAATCGAACTGGTACCAACCATTTCAAGGGAAGTCCGATTAAAAAGGGCATTGGAAGAGGTGCAAAGTCGATATGATTACATTGTAATCGACTGTCCTCCATCATTAGGATTGCTTACGCTGAATGCATTAACAGCGGCTGATGCCGTTTTGATCCCTGTACAATGTGAATACTATGCATTGGAGGGCTTGAGTCAATTATTAAATACGGTCCGTCTCGTCCAAAAGCATTTGAACCATGATTTGAAAATTGAAGGTGTGCTATTGACGATGTTGGATGCCAGAACAAATTTAGGTCTCCAGGTTATAGAGGAAGTCAAAAAATACTTTCAGGATAAAGTGTATCAAACCATCATTCCCCGCAATGTCCGATTGAGTGAAGCACCGAGCCATGGAGAACCAATAATTATATATGATCCAAAGTCAAGAGGAGCGGAGGTCTATCTAGAACTGGCAAAGGAAGTGGTATCAAATGGCTAAAGGACTTGGCAAAGGACTTAACGCAATTTTCAACAATGGTGAGATCAGTAAAGATGAAATCGTGCGGGAAATCAAAATAAGGGAATTAAGGCCAAATCCTTATCAGCCCAGAAAAAGCTTCCGACTTGAAGCTATAGAAGAATTAAAGCAATCGATCATGGAACACGGGATATTACAGCCGATTATTGCCCGGAAAAGTATTAAGGGTTTTGAAATCGTGGCTGGAGAGAGGCGTTATCGCGCTGCGAACGAAGCTGGTTTAAAGACAGTTCCGGTTGTGGTAAGGGAATTGAATGAACAGCAAATGATGGAACTGGCTATTTTGGAAAACCTGCAACGGGAAGATTTAAATCCGATTGAGGAAGCGGCAGCTTATCAAACTTTGCTAGAAAAATTGGATTTCACACAAGAACAGTTGGCCAGCCGGTTAGGTAAAAGCCGACCACATATTGCGAACTATGTTCGATTACTCTCTTTGCCTGAAGGGATAAGGAGTTACATCTCTGAAGGCAAAATTTCCATGGGGCATGGCCGTGCATTACTAGGTTTAAAGAAAAAAGAGTTGCTTAATCCAGTAGTGGATAAGATCCTCAAAGAAGGAATGAATGTCAGACAGCTAGAGCGATATATACATCAATTGAATGATACTGTTTCACGTGAAACCAAACCTAAGAAACAAGAGAAAAAAGATATTTTCATAAAGCAACGGGAATCAAGTCTACGTGAAAGACTAGGAACGAGTGTAACGATAAAACAAAGCAAGAAAAAAGGGAAAATAGAAATCGAATTCTTTTCAAAAGAAGATTTAGAGAGAATTTTGGGCTTGATCGATCAAGAGGACCTTTCCTCTTAAATCCCTCTTTATGAAAGAATTGAGGAAAAACAGCAGTGTGTTCTGTAGAAAATTAGGTGGTTGAGATGGTATTATTAGGGACTTTGGTAAATGGTGCCTGTATTTTAATCGGTGCGATTTTGGGAAGGTTTTTACAACATATACCTGAAAAGATAAAAGAAACGGTCATGAGTGGCATTGGTTTAGCCGTTATAGTCTTAGGCTTGCAGATGGGATTTAAAAGTGATCAGTTCTTAATCGTCATTTTAAGTATGGTTGGAGGGGCCGTCCTTGGGGAATGGATGGATCTTGAGGCGAGGCTTAATTCCTTAGGGAATTGGATTGAGCGGAGGATGAAAGCAAAGGAAGGAACTTCGATATCTCAGGGCTTCGTAACGGCTACGCTCATATTTGGCATCGGAGCCATGGCCATTATCGGTGCCCTGGATAGTGGTATCCGGAATGATCATGATGTTTTGATAACAAAAGCGATCATTGATGGTTTTACAGCACTAGTCCTCGCTAGTACGCTTGGCATCGGTGTACTTTTTTCGGCAGTACCCATCATTCTTTATGAAGGCTTCATAGCGATCTTTTCAAGGCAAATCAATACGATGATACCGACTGCATTAATGGATTCCTTCATATTGGAAATGACGGCAACTGGGGGAGTCATGATTTTAGCAATTGGCTTGAATATTATTGGTGTCACCAAAATAAGGGTGGCTAATCTGCTTCCGGGCATAATGATTACAGCCATTCTAGTTACTATTATGTATTATGTATAAAAGAAAGAAGGAAGGGATATTCCCTTCCTTCTTTTTTTTATAATCCGTTTACCCTTTCAAAGGGTTTTTTCCTGCTTGAATGACCAAGTGAAAGGAGTGATGGCAGGATTTGCTGGATAAAGACTTTGTGCTTCGTAAATCCCCTCGGCGATGATTTTGGCCATTTTTAGAACAAGATTAAGACGAGTGTTTTGCAAGACCATGAACTCCATGAACCCACTTACGTTCACGATTCCTGTAATATGGGCATTACCAACGGAAGGAAGATCTTTATTGACCCCAGCACCGGGTTTCACTGGTCCTTGGCCGATTTGAACAATCCCGACGCTTTTCATTTTCCCTAAACAAGCATCAATTCCGATTATAAAGGGATTGGTATGAAGCTTTTTTATCTCATTTAATTTTTCCTGTAAATTCATCGCATGAATAGGGTCATCTAGAGTACCATAAACATGGAATGAAGAAGAGCTGTTTTCAGTTTTTTCACTAAGCAGAGTGCCGACAAGTGGTCCGAGGGAATCGCCTGTAGAACGGTCTGTGCCTATACAGACAATGACGATAGGTTGAAGCTTTCCGGTTGGTAGAAGGTTGATTAATTCCTGGGAAATTTGTTTGGATGCATCCGTATCTTCATGCAGGATGCGACTCATTCTATTTTTATTATTAAATAGACTAGAATTCAGATTCATCGGCTCAACTCCTTTACTTTATTCGATATTACAGTATACGGATAAAAAGGAAAAAATATACGGCATTTAACGTAATGGATCGGGGAATATTTTGTAGAGCATGCAAACAGGTGAAAGGGAATGGATTGATGTTTCTACCTCTACCAACTGCTTTCATTTATACATTCTATTAATAGATTATTTGATTATCTGGGAAAAAACTTCTAATTCTTTTACCTATATACCCATATTTTTTTTGTACAGAAACCCTTATTTATTGATAAAATAGATAAAAGTTCTCTTAATGATGGTTATTTCACAGCATGAGGGGTAGAGGAATATCTCTATATGGAATTTCATAGAGAAGAGAAGATATTAAAGTTTTGCAGTATTTTGCAATGGGCAGGAGGAAAAGATGGATCGCATTTATGATGACGTTATTAAAGAGATTTTGGATGAAAAAATATGGTTGCTGGTGGGCGAGGGGATTATTAAAATCTTCCTTGTTCTGTTGTTATCACGTATTATTATTACAATAGGAAAGACCATTTTAAATAAATTTTTCAAAGCTCGTTTAAGAAGTCCCATACGTGTTTCAGAGCGCAGGGAAACGACACTCATTAAGTTGCTTGAAAATATCATTACCTATGTTATCAATTTCATCGCATTGATGATGATTTTGGAAATTTTCGGACTTCACGTAATGCCATTACTTGCTGGTGCGGGTGTAATCGGTTTGGCCATTGGGTTTGGAGCTCAAAGTTTGGTCAAGGATATAATCACAGGATTTTTCGTGATTTTTGAAGACCAATTCTCGGTTGGAGATTATATTAAAATCAATAGTTTTGAAGGGGAAGTCATTGAGATTGGGCTTCGTACAACGAAGATCAAAACCAGTGCAGGGGAATTGCACTTCATACCTAATGGCAGCATCATTCAAGTTACGAATTACTCCATTTTGAACAGTAAGGCTGTTGTTGATGTGACGATACCTAATGATGGATCTGTGGAGCTTGCCGAAAAGTTGCTGATTGATCGTTTAAACAGTATGGAAGGCAAATATGAAGCCTTAGTTAATGCACCTGAATTTTTGGGTATCGAAACAATAAGTCGTGAAGAAATCGTCCTGCGGATTACAGCGGAGACAAAGCCTATGCGCCATGTCGAAATCAGTAGGATATTGAGGAAAGAAATAAGTGCTGCTCTTGATTCAAGTGGGATTAAATCCACGTATAATGGCAGCGAGTCGTAGAAATTAGGGGGCTCATGGGTATGGAAGAAAAAGAATTTGCGCTTAAGGATATTGTGGAAATGAAAAAACCACATCCCTGTGGAATAAATAAGTGGAAAATAATTCGACTTGGTATGGATATCCGGATAAAATGTGAAGGCTGCGGTCATAGCGTAATGTTGCCTCGACGTGAATTCGCGAAGAAAATGAAAAAAGTTCTACAAAAGCATGAGGAGTGATCATGCTTTTTTTTTTGGAAAGAAACTAGTTTTGCGATCACAATGATTTACTTGTCTTTTTAGGAAGCGAAATCTATAATTGGGAAAGGTTTAGGTAATTGGATGGTCTGTTTTTGTGGACCAGTCTTTTTCCATATGTACGAATTATCTTGAAGGAGTGAAATATAAATGGCTTTAACAGCTGGTATAGTTGGTTTGCCTAACGTAGGTAAATCCACTTTATTTAATGCAATAACACAGGCAGGTGCGGAATCTGCCAACTATCCTTTCTGTACGATTGACCCAAACGTCGGGATTGTGGAAGTGCCAGATCATCGTTTACAAAAATTGACTGAATTGGTTCAACCAAAAAAGACGGTACCGACAGCATTTGAATTCACGGATATCGCCGGGATTGTAAAAGGAGCGAGCAAAGGAGAAGGATTGGGTAATAAATTCCTTTCCCATATCCGTCAAGTGGATGCAATTTGCCAAGTCGTTCGTTGTTTCGCTGACGACAACATTACTCATGTTTCTGGAAAGGTAAATCCAATCGATGATATTGAAGTCATCAACCTTGAATTGATTCTTGCCGATTTGGAATCCGTTGACAAACGCATCGACCGTGTCGGAAAAATGGCCAAGCAAAAAGATAAAGGCGCAGTGGCTGAACATGAAATTCTTGTAGCTTTGAAAGAAGCATTGGAAAATGAAAAACCAGCTCGTTCAGTTGAATTTACTGAAGAACAGCAAAAAATCGTGAAGGGCATGCATTTGCTTACAGCGAAGCCGACGCTTTATGTGGCAAATGTGAGCGAAGAAGAAGTGGCTAATGCCGACGATAATGAATATGTTCAACAAGTTCGTGACTATGCTGCGAAGGAAAATGCAGAAGTGATCGTAATTTGTGCCAAAATCGAAGAAGAGATTGCAGAGCTTGAAGGTGAAGAAAAAGAAATGTTCCTTTCTGAACTTGGCATCGAGGAGTCAGGTCTTGACCAATTGATTCGTGCTTCATATAATCTGCTTGGATTGGCAACATACTTTACAGCTGGGGTACAGGAAGTGCGCGCTTGGACATTCAGAAAAGGTATGAAAGCCCCTCAATGTGCAGGCGTCATTCACACGGATTTCGAACGTGGTTTCATCCGTGCCGAAACGGTTTCTTATACCGATTTGCTTGAAGCGGGTAGTCATAGTGCTGCAAAAGAAGCAGGAAAAGTTCGCTTGGAAGGAAAAGAATACATCGTTAACGATGGCGATGTAATTCATTTCCGTTTTAACGTTTAAGATGTAAAGACCCTACAGTTCATTTGTAGGGTTTTTTGATTCTTTAATCACTAGATTTCAATAATTTGTAATAAGTCAAACCGTTCGTTGCAAAGCCTCATTAACTATGCTATAATTTTATCTTGTGAGTAATTATAAATAATTGCTCCTTGCCCAATTGGGCCGCTTAGACCAAAAGGAGGTGACAGTGATGAGAAAATACGAAATTATGTATATCATCCGTCCAAACATTGAGGAAGAAGCTAAAAAAGCTTTAGTTGAACGTTTCAACACAATCCTTTCTGATAATGGTGCGGAAGTAGAAGCAAAAGAATGGGGTAAACGCCGTCTAGCATATGAAATCAATGATTTCCGTGATGGTTACTACATGCTTCTTAAAGTTAACGCTGAAAGTGCTGCGATTCAAGAATTCGATCGTCTTGCTAAAATCAGTGAAGACATTATTCGCCATATGGCTACTAGAGAAGAAGTATAATCCGATATTTAATATAAATTCTAATCTTGTTTCACATGAAACAAGCTTGAAACTTAGGGGTTGATTCTGATGATGAATCGCGTAGTTTTGGTAGGACGCTTAACTAAAGATCCTGAATTACGATATACACCTAATGGAGTCCCCGTAGCTACCTTTACTTTAGCTGTTAACCGTGGTTTTACGAATCAGCAGGGTGAACGTGAAGCGGATTTCATTAACTGTGTAGTTTGGCGTAAACCGGCAGAAAATGTAGCTAACTTCTTGAAAAAGGGCAGTTTAGCTGGCGTGGATGGACGTGTCCAAACACGTAATTATGAAGGACAAGACGGCAAACGCGTATATGTGACGGAGATTCTGGCTGAGAGCGTTCAATTCCTTGAACCACGAAGCAGTTCAGCGGGTGAAAGAAATGAAGGCGGTTCTTACGGTGGGGGTCAAAAAAGTTATAGCAACAATAATAACGGAAATGACAACAATTCGTATGGACAAAATCCTAATCAGAATCAACGGAGCAACAACAACTACACTCGTGTAGATGATGATCCATTTGCAAATGACGGCAAGACAATCGACATTTCAGATGACGATCTTCCGTTTTAAACAGCCGTTTAAAATGAAAATTTAAAAAGCAGGGAGGGAAATTTATTATGGCAATGGGTGGACGTAAAGGACGCGGTAAGCGTAAAAAGGTTTGTTATTTCACATCTAACGGAATCACTAAAATTGATTACAAAGATGTAGATCTTCTTAAAAAATTCGTCTCAGAACGCGGTAAAATTTTACCACGTCGTGTAACTGGTACAAGCGCTAAATATCAACGTAGATTAACGATTGCTATTAAACGCTCACGTACTATGGCATTACTACCATATGTATCTGGTGAATAATAAATTGGCACATTGAGGAGTTATCCTTTATGTGCCTTTTTTATTAGATATGTTCTTGTTCCTGAAATCCGCAAAAATGCGGTTTTTTTTTATAAAGAATATTCCTTGTTAAAAGGAGATTTTTCATCGAAAAAATAATCATATTTTGAAAAAAGATTGTGATGTTTGAAATATCCTAGCCGTAACGGATACAATATAAAGATGAAGATAAGACATTCATATTAATAACAGGGGGGTGAAAAAAATAGATGAATAGCGGGAGACGAATTGCGGAGGGCGGAGCCCTTTTGGCACTATATTGCATTTTATTGTTCATCACCATTCATGTCCCGATAGTGGGTATCATCACTCTTTTCTTTTTACCCATTCCTTTCATTCTGGTCACAATCAAACAAAAGTTATCGTGGAGCCTTGGTTACCTATTTATTGCATCGCTATTGACGATCCTCATCGCGACGATATTGTCTGTTCCCTTGACCTTACTTATGGGAGCAACGGGTATTGCGATCGGCTATTTTTTGAAAAAAGACAAACCGATGGCACCTATGTTCATAGGCGCAGTCCTTGTCTTTCTTGGAGGCACTTTAGTAATATATGCAGCTTCAGTATTAATAACGGATGTTAATTACATAGAAGAATCGATGGTCATGGTCAAGGAGTCTTTTGATCATTCAGTGGGCATCATGGAATCTTTTGGACAGGAACCGACAGAACAAGTCAAAAAGCGTTTGTATGAATCGATCGATATGTTGAACACGCTAATGCCAAGTTTATTTGTGCTGATGTCCGTCATCATGGTGTTATTGATTTTCTTGGCTGCGCACCCCATTTTGAAGAGGTTCAGTGAAAAGACGTTAAAATGGCCTCATTTTCGAGATCTTCGACTCCCGAAAAGCCTTTTATGGTATTATTTAATTACGATGCTTCTTGCCCTATTTGTGAATACGGATAAGAACAGTTTTGTATATATGGCCATAACGAACCTATTTTTCATTCTGCAGTTCTTCATATTGTTACAAGGATATTCTCTGATTTTTTATTTCGCTCATGTGAAGTCATGGGCTAAGGCCATACCTGTTTCAATCTTGGTTGTTTCCTTGCTGCTGCCGCTTCCGATTATCACTACGGTCATACGATTTTTAGGTATTATAGATTTAGGCTTTCCTTTTAGGGAGAAAATCAAGAAGAGGGAATAGCCTTTTGTAAAACAGATGCTTTTAGGAGCTGAAACTATGCCATCTTATTTGAAAGAATACTCGATTAAGTCCCCTTTGTATGGGATGCTGGCCGCCGGCGTGTTACTTTTGGGCGTGCTGGCTTATTATAATTGGGTTATTGCACTTATTGGACTGCTGATTCTTGCTGGTTTATTTTATTTAACATTAAGAATGGAAGAAAAAAAACAACGTAAGACAGAAGAGTATATAACGACTTTATCCTACCGTTTAAAGAAGGTTGGCGAGGAAGCGTTATTGGAGATGCCAATTGGGATCATGCTCTTTAATGAAGATTATTACATTGAATGGACCAATCCATTCCTGGCTTCATGTTTTAGTGAAGATTCCTTGGCGGGAAGATCGCTTTACGATGTCGCAGACTCGATTGTTCCGTTAATTAAGCAAGAGATTGAGACAGAGACACTTACGCTTCATGATCGGAAATTCAAAGTGGTCCATAAGCGAGAGGAAAGACTCCTTTACTTTTTCGATGTGACGGAGCAAGTGGAAATTGAGAAGTTATATGAAGATGAGCGGACGGCAATTGCAATCATTCTCCTTGATAATTATGATGATTTGACACAAGGGATGGATGATCAGCGTAAGAGCAGCATTAATAGCCTGGTTACCTCACTTCTTGATAAATGGGCAAGAGATAATGGTGTATTCTTTAAACGGGTTTCGTCGGAACGATTCATTGCGGTATTTAATGAACACATCCTTCATCAACTTGAGAAGGGGAAATTCTCGATTTTGGATGAAATCAGGGAAACGGCGGCCAAGCAAAATGTACCGTTGACTTTGAGCATTGGAGTTGGCTCGGCCGTATCGTCCTTACCAGAATTGGGGACGCTTGCACAGTCAAGCCTGGATCTAGCTTTGGGACGGGGCGGTGATCAGGTAGCCATAAAGCAAGCGAATGGAAAAGTGAAATTCTATGGCGGTAAAACCAATCCTATGGAAAAACGCACGAGGGTACGTGCACGTGTGATTTCCCATGCATTGAAGGATATAGTCCTTGATAGCGATAAAGTCATTGTCATGGGCCATAAAAACCCGGATATGGATGCAATCGGTTCGGCAATTGGCATCTTGAAAGTTGCCCAAATGAATGAACGGGAAGGCTATATTGTCATTAACACCCAGCAGCTTGATAGCAGTGTCCTTCGGTTAATGGAGGAAATCAAGAATAAAGAAGAACTGCATGCCCGGTTTATAACACCTGATGATGCATTTGAAATGATTACGGATGAGACCTTGCTGGTTGTAGTCGATACACATAAACCTTCGATGGTCATTGAAGAGCGGTTATTGAATCGGATCGATAAGGTTGTAGTCATTGACCATCATCGCCGAGGTGAAGAGTTCATCAAAAACTCATTGCTTGTCTATATGGAACCATATGCATCTTCAACAGCAGAACTTGTAACCGAACTGCTTGAATATCAGCCAAAACGCTCAAAAATTGATATGCTGGAAGCTACCTCGCTTCTTGCCGGTATCATAGTTGATACGAAAAGCTTCACATTAAGAACGGGTTCACGTACTTTTGATGCAGCCTCTTACTTAAGGGCACATGGAGCGGATACGGTACTTGTCCAGAAATTCTTAAAAGAAGACGTGGACACTTATATTAAACGATCGAAGCTCATTGAAGAAGTTATCTTTTATAAAAAGGGAATTGCCATTGCCTCGGCAAAAACCGATCAGATCCACAATCAGGTGCTCATTGCTCAGGCTGCAGACACGCTTTTGACCATGGATGGCGTTGTTGCTTCATTCGTAATGGCTAAGCGATCGGATGATACAGTAGGCATAAGTGCGCGTTCTCTCGGCGATATCAATGTACAGGTGATCATGGAAATGTTGAATGGAGGCGGACATTTAACAAATGCCGCTACACAGCAAGTATGTTCCATTGGTGAAGCTGAAAGTCGATTAAAAGCAGCGATAGATGAATATTTAGAAGGGGGACAAAAAGAATGAGAGTAATATTTCTTAAAGACGTTAAAGGTAAAGGAAAAAAAGGGGAAGTTAAAAATGTTGCAGATGGATATGCACATAATTTCCTGATTAAACAAGGATTGGCCGTTGAAGCAAATAATACAAATGTAAAAACGTTGGAAGCTCAGAAAAATAAAGAACAATCACTTGCTGCAGAAGAACTGCAACATGCAGAAGAATTGAAAGTGCAATTGGAGAAATTAACAGTTGAACTATCTGCTAAAGCCGGTGAGGGCGGGCGTTTATTTGGTTCCATCACGACTAAACAAATTGCATCAGAGCTTCAGAAAAAACATGACATCAAGATTGATAAACGGAAAATGGAGCTTGCTGACGGTATCCGTTCTTTAGGGCATACCAAACTGCCTGTCAAGCTTCATCCTGAAGTCACTGCGGCACTGACTGTGCATGTGAAAGAAATTAACTAATTTTAGTTGTTTCATATCTGTGAAAAATTGATAAAATAGAGATAGACGAAAAATGTGATTGGGCATGTTGTCCTTTCACTTTTTTCTTTTTAACTAGAAACTTATTAATAAGCAAAAAGGTATCCTCTTAGAATGGGAGGTTTTAAGATATGATAGAACAATTTCAGGATAGGATTCCCCCTCAAAATATAGAAGCGGAACAAGCCGTATTAGGTGCCATTTTTCTTGAGCCCTCTTCATTGACTGTTACTTCGGAGGTTTTGATTCCGGAGGATTTTTACAGAAGCTCACATCAGAAAATCTTTAATGTGATGATCAAATTGAATGATGAAGGTAAAGCTGTCGATTTAATTACGGTGACAGAAGAACTGGCTGCCGCAAAGAACCTTGAAGAAGTTGGCGGGGTATCATATTTAAGTGAGTTGGCTGGATCTGTTCCTACCGCGGCCAATGTTGAATATTATGCTCGCATCGTCGAGGAGAAGTCATTGCTTCGTCGTTTGATCAGGACTGCAACCAATATTGCTCAGGAAGGGTATAGCCGCGAGGACGAGGTCGAGGAGCTGCTCGGGGAAGCAGAAAAAACGATCATGGAAGTGGCCCAGCGTAAGAATTCCGGGGCTTTTCAAAATATTAAGGACGTATTGGTCCGGACATACGATAACATAGAGGTTTTAACTACCCGTCAAGGTGATGTCACAGGAATCCCGACCGGATTTGCTGAACTCGATCGAATGACTGCGGGTTTCCAACGTAATGATCTCATCATAGTTGGTGCACGTCCCTCGGTAGGTAAAACCGCTTTTGCGCTGAATATCGCTCAAAACGTTGCGACCAAAACGGAAGAGAATGTAGCGATTTTCAGTCTTGAGATGGGTGCAGAGCAGCTCGTTATGCGTATGCTCTGTGCTGAAGGAAATATTAACGCCCAGAATTTACGGACAGGTTCCTTAACAGATGAGGATTGGCGCAAACTGACGATGGCGATGGGAAGCTTGTCCAATGCCGGCATTTATATAGATGATACGCCAGGAGTGCGGATTGGTGAGATCCGTTCAAAATGCCGCCGTTTGAAACAGGAACATGGCCTTGGCATGATCTTGATCGATTACTTGCAGTTGATTCAAGGCGATGGCCGTTCAGGCGATAATCGTCAGCAAGAGGTTTCCGAGATTTCACGCTCACTCAAAGCGTTGGCTCGTGAACTTGAAGTGCCTGTCATAGCCCTTTCCCAGTTATCCAGGGGAGTGGAGCAACGCCAGGATAAGCGCCCGATGATGTCTGATATCCGGGAATCAGGAAGTATTGAGCAAGATGCTGATATTGTGGCATTCCTATATCGTGATGATTATTATGATAAAGAATCCGAGAATAAAAATATCATTGAAATTATTATTGCGAAACAGCGTAATGGTCCTGTAGGAACAGTTTCGCTTGCATTCGTAAAAGAATACAATAAATTCGTTAACCTGGAACGGCGCTTCGATGATGATTCGATGTCTCCCGGGGCGTAGGGAACAGCCTGCCATTCATGCAATGGCGGGCTGTTCTTATTTTGAAAAAAAGCAACGGACATTGATAATAATATAAGAAACGCAAGGGTAGAATAAAGATTGACAATCCAAATCCAATTTAAAAAACGAAAATAATTCACACCTTTGATATTTACGAACAAATTATTTTTTAAAATGTGTAATGTTCGGATTTTGTATTGACTTCCACTTTGGATTATTGATAAAATAGGTTTGTTTGATAAGAACCGGTTAATAATCGGTATTACGTGAACCTTTGGAGGTGCTTTATTCAGATGTCATCAGTTGTAGTAGTCGGTACACAATGGGGAGACGAAGGTAAAGGTAAAATAACAGATTTTCTATCCCAGAATGCAGAAGCCATTGCTCGTTACCAAGGTGGAAATAATGCAGGGCATACAATAAAATTTAACGGTGTTACCTATAAACTGCATTTAATTCCGTCAGGGATTTTTTATAGTGATAAAATTTGTGTCATTGGAAATGGTATGGTAGTTGATCCAAAAGCTCTTGTTGAGGAGCTGGCTTATTTACATAGTCATGGAGTGAGTACGGATAATCTTCGTATCTCAAACCGTGCACATGTCATTCTTCCTTACCATATCAAATTGGATGAAGTTGAAGAAGATCGTAAAGGCGCTAATAAAATTGGAACGACAAAAAAAGGAATTGGCCCTGCTTATATGGACAAAGCCGCTCGTAACGGAATCCGCATGGCAGATCTTTTAGACCGTGAAATTTTCGAGGAAAAATTGTCTCAAAATCTTGTCGAGAAAAACCGTATGTTTGAACGTTTTTATGAGACGGAAGGTTTCAAAATCGAAGATATCATGGAAGAATACTATGAGTACGGACAACAAGTGCAGAAGTATGTTTGTGATACATCCGTTGTATTAAATGATGCACTTGATGAAGGGAAACGGGTATTATTCGAAGGGGCACAAGGGGTTATGCTTGATATCGATCAAGGAACATACCCATTCGTCACTTCATCTAACCCGGTTGCAGGTGGTGTTACGATCGGTTCTGGTGTAGGTCCTACGAAAATTAACCATGTGGTTGGTGTATGTAAAGCATATACAAGCCGTGTTGGTGATGGTCCTTTCCCTACAGAATTGCATGATGAAGTCGGCAACCAAATCCGTGAAATTGGTCGTGAATATGGGACAACTACAGGCAGACCGCGCCGTGTAGGCTGGTTTGACGCTATTGTCGTTCGCCATGCACGCCGTGTCAGCGGGATTACCGATTTATCATTGAACTCGATTGACGTATTATCAGGTCTTGAAACTGTCAAGATTTGTGTAGCTTATGAATACAAAGGCGAAGTCATTCATGAGGTTCCAGCAACTTTGAAAGCAATCGGCGAATGTAAACCAGTCTATGAAGAGCTTCCAGGCTGGTCAGAAGACATCACAGGGTGCAAATCATTGGATGAGCTTCCAGAGAATGCCCGCCACTATGTAGAGCGCGTATCTCAATTAGTAGGCATTCCTTTGACTACTTTCTCTGTCGGTCCTGACCGTAACCAAACAAATGTCGTGAGAAGCCCTTGGCGTCTAGCGTAATTCATGAAAAAGAAGCTGGCTTTTTTTCTGCCGGCTTCTTCTTTCTTTATTAGGATGCACACATCCTCAAATCAGCCGGAATTACCATATTAATGGTTGGAACAGTATTGGAGAAGGAAAAAGATAAGAAAAAATTAATTTTATTTTAAAAAACTATTGCCTAAACTATATTAATCATGATATTATAAAAAGCGTCGTCACAATAGAACATGTACGACGAAGTAAAGTTTACATCTTGCAAAGTGACATTTCATAGTAAGAGCCATTAGCTCAGTTGGTAGAGCATCTGACTTTTAATCAGAGGGTCGAAGGTTCGAATCCTTCATGGCTCACCATTTTTTTTCGGCCCATTGGTCAAGCGGTTAAGACACCGCCCTTTCACGGCGGTAACACGGGTTCGAATCCCGTATGGGTCACTTTCTTAAAAAATATTATTTCATTACTGGTCCCGTGGTGTAGCGGTTAACATGCCTGCCTGTCACGCAGGAGATCGCGGGTTCGATTCCCGTCGGGACCGCCATTTTATTTTTTTGTTTTGAAATGAATATATGGCTCAGTAGCTCAGTCGGTAGAGCAAAGGACTGAAAATCCTTGTGTCGGCGGTTCGATTCCGTCCTGAGCCATCCTTAGTAAAACGCCTTTCCTTAAGGGCGTTTTTTTTTGTTATATATCTAGATGTATTGTAAATGAAATCTTGTTAATGGATTGTTAACGATTTGTAACATTCCAATTCAAACCAATTGGGCATATACATCGCTTCTAACCTTACTGGGCTTACGTCCACCCCCTTTTTCATTTTTTATCCCTCCTACCTTATAAACATATTTACTGGTACTTGTTGACACCATTTATACAGTTCTATTACATTATGAAGTCTATTTCTTGTTTTTTTTCTTATTATGGTAGAGTTATGAGTGGAAAATAATTATAAAAATCAGTCATATACGCGTGGATATTTAAATTGGACTAATAAATCTCAAAATAAAATTTTTTAGTTTCTTAATTGGTGACTGAGCCATTAAGGAGGACAATATATGTTTAGCTCAAAGGGTAAGGGGATCATCCTGTTGATGGTTTCCGTCATTTTATTGCTTGCGGGAAATCGGGCAAGTGCTGCAGAGATACCGGAAACAAAAACCATTCAGCATGTTTATATGAACGACGAGTTCATCGGAAGTGTGACGGATGAAACGGAAATAGAGAAGATTGTAACAGGTAAAGTAGAAAAAGCACAGAAAGATTATCCTGAGTATACATTCGATAGTGAGACCCAGCTGACGTTTATACCTGAAGAGGTATTTGATGAAGAAGTAAAAGACGATCAGGTTGTCAAGGGAATTCAAGATCAGTTGAGTGTAAAGGCAAAGGCATATGAAATCGACATCGATAATCAGAAGGTCGCCTATGTTCCATCAAAGGCTGATGCTGAGGAAGTTTTGAAGAAAATCAACTTATTGTATGTAGATGAAGAGGAATACGCTGAATATGAATCTGCTAAAAAAAGCGAAAATGATGCGGAATCGTTAAAAGAACCAGGAAGCAGAATTGTGGACATCGAGTTTTCAGTTCCGGTTACGTTTAAAGAAACGATGGTCAATCCAGATGAGATCATGGCCGTTGATAAAACCCTTTCCATGATAGAAGAAGGCAAGGAAGAAAAGTCTATCTATGAGGCTGGGGAAGATGAGGATCTTGAAGCAATTGCTGCTGGTCATGATATGGACCTGGATCAGCTGTTGGAGCTAAATCCTGGACAGGATGAGGGTAAAGGTATTAAAGAAGGGGAACGCCTCTATGTGACCCAGCTTATGCCTTATGTGGATGTAATGGTAGAAAGAGAAGTATTGAAAGAAGAGCGGATTCCTTTTGAAAAGAAAGTGAAGGAGGATGACGAACTTCCAAAGGGTGAACTTATTACTGAACAAGCAGGAAATGAAGGAATTCAAGCATTCACCTATACAGTATCTGAAACAAACGGAAAAAAAATCAGTGAAACGATCGTAAAAAAGGAAATTACGGAAAAAGCTAAAACGGAAATCACCAGAAAAGGCACGAAGGTCATTCCTTCGCAGGGGAGCGGTACATATGCATGGCCTGCAGATGGGGGCTATATTTCCAGTAAACAGGGTCAGCGCTGGGGGAAACTTCATAAAGGTATTGATATTGCCCGGCCAGCCACCAGGACCATCACGGCAGCGGATCATGGAATAATTGAAACTGCAGGGAACTCCGGAGGGTATGGAAATAAGATTACGATCAATCATAATAATGGGTATAAGACAATATATGCCCATTTGGATTCAATAAATGTAAAACCGGGACAAAAGATTGAAAAAGGCATGAAAATTGGCATGATGGGTTCAACAGGGCACTCCACCGGAGTCCACCTCCATTTCGAAGTATATAAAAACGGATCTCTTGTAAATCCGCTAAACTATATAAGTCAGTAATCGATGGAAGTCTTCGGAGAATATTCGAAGACTTCTTCTGCTTCCTACATAGATGAGAATAATAGGAAAAAGGTGATTTAATGCCTATAAAATGATAAAGTAGAATAGATACAATTTGCTTTCATTCGGGTGTTCAGCCCCTTTTATTGGGTATATATATAGATATTTGTTGAACGAGGATGCTAGATAAGGTGAATCAGAAGGAAAAGTGAAAAAAAGTCCCGGATAAGGACACGATTTTTAATAGATTCAGGTTAGTTATTAAAAAGGAGATAAGTACATGGATAAGAAAATTCTGGTAGTGGATGATGAAAAGCCAATTGCTGATATTTTACAATTCAATCTTAAAAAAGAAGGCTATGAAGTTTTTTGTGCTTATGATGGCAATGAAGCCCTCAAAATGGTAGAGGAACGGCAACCGGATTTGATTTTACTTGATATCATGCTACCACAGCGCGATGGGATGGAAGTTTGCAGAGAAGTAAGGAAGAAGTATGAAACGCCAATCATCATGTTAACGGCTAAGGATTCAGAGATTGATAAAGTCTTGGGATTAGAGCTTGGAGCGGATGACTATGTGACAAAGCCATTTAGCACCCGGGAAATAATTGCCCGCGTTAAGGCTAATTTAAGACGACAGCAAGCTGTCCCGGTTCCGGATCAAGAAAATGAACCGAAGGAAATTACGATAGGCACGCTCACTATCCATCCGGATGCTTATGTGGTATCCAAGCGAGGCGATACGATTGAATTAACTCATCGTGAATTTGAATTGCTTCATTACTTAGCGAAGCATATTGGTCAGGTCATGACAAGGGAGCATTTATTACAAACCGTGTGGGGCTATGATTACTTTGGTGATGTACGGACGGTCGATGTAACTGTTAGACGTCTTCGCGAGAAGATTGAAGACAATCCAAGCCATCCTGGTTGGATTGTAACTAGAAGAGGGGTCGGTTATTACCTGCGTAACCCTGAACAGGAGTAGTTCCTATGAAAAAGGTTGGTTTTTTTCGCTCTATTCATTTTAAATTTGTTCTGATATATGTGTTGCTCATTTTCGTAGCGATGCAAATAATCGGGGTATATTTTGTTGGGGAATTGGAAGAAAATCTTGTCGGGAACTTCACGAAATCAATTAAAGGTCACGTTAACTTGCTTACCTATAGTATTGGTGAAGAAATGGAAAAAGAGAGGGGAGATGAAGACCCAACCCTCGAGGAAGCGATTGATATGATACTGAAAGACCGGGATAATTCATCGAATGATATTTCGGAAGTACGTGTTATCGACACTCGCAGCAGACGGGTAATTGGAACCTCCGCACCAAGTAACCAGGGCATTGTAGGGAAAAAGACAACGGAAGTCCTTATTAAGAATACGCTGATTTATGGAAAAGAAGATAGTGACGTGTTTCGGGATCAGAAAACAGGAAGACGACTCTGGGTTCTTTCGACACCCGTTGAAGCAAATGGTGAGGTCATTGGTGCCGTCTATGTGATAGCTGAGATGGAAAATGTCTTTGAACAGATGGATGAAATCAATAGTATCTTCATGACGGGTACAGCCATTGCCCTGGCGATTACGGCCATCTTGGGGATCCTGCTCGCTCGAACGATCACCCGCCCCATGTCTGATATGAGAAAACAGGCCCTGGTGATGGCGAAAGGGAATTTCTCGAGAAAAGTTAGGGTATATGGCGATGATGAAATTGGCCAGCTTGCTGTCACATTCAATAATTTGACTAAAAAGCTTCAAGAGTCGCAATCAAGCACAGAGGGAGAGCGGCGTAAGCTTTCATCTGTCCTTTCCAATATGACGGATGGTGTAATTTCAACCGACAGGCGCGGTCGGGTGAACTTGATTAATGAGCCTGCGGCACAATTATTGAATGTCTCGCGTGAAACAGTCATGAACCAACCGATCATTGAGGTTTTGGGTCTTGAAGAAGAATATAAATTTGAGGATTTACTGGAAGAGCGGGAGTCCGTTATCCTTGATTACAGCAAAAAAGATCAGCCTTTCATTTTGAGGGGGAACTTCTCGGTCATTCAAAAGGAAACGGGATTCGTTAATGGTTTGATTACTGTTTTGCATGATATAACAGAGCAGGAAAAGATCGAGGATGAACGCAGGGAATTTGTGGCCAACGTGTCACATGAGCTGCGAACTCCTCTTACAACGATGAGAAGTTACCTGGAGGCATTGGCTGAAGGTGCTTGGAAGGACGAGGATATCGCTCCATCCTTCTTAAGTGTGACCCAAAATGAAACGGAGCGGATGATCAGGCTTGTTAATGATTTGTTGCAGCTTTCGAAAATGGACAGTAAAGATTACAGGCTTAAAACGGGCTGGGTGAATTTCAATAAATTCTATGACCATATCATCGATCGTTTTGAAATGACGAAAAATGATGACATCACGTTTAAGCGTGATTTGCCTAAGGAAGCTTATTTTGTCGATATTGATGAAGATAAAATCACCCAGGTTCTCTATAATGTCATCTCCAACTCATTGAAGTACTCACCTGAAGGGGGTCAAGTGACTTTCCGCGTCAAGGCATCCGATGGTTTTATCATTGTGAGCATCACTGATCAAGGAGTGGGTATCCCGAAAAACGTCATTGATAAAATATTCGACCGCTTCTACCGTGTGGATAAAGCGAGGTCGCGAAACTTAGGCGGGACAGGGCTAGGTTTAGCGATTGCAAAAGAAATGGTCGTGGCGCATGGCGGGAAAATATGGGCGGAAAGTGTGGATGGAAAAGGAACTACGGTGTTCTTTACACTTCCTTACGAACAGGAAGAAGAGGATGATTGGTCATGAATTTTGAACGTGCAAAAAGTATCATACTGATTATTTTAGTTGGGACAAGCATATTTTTGACATGGAGCATTTGGACGTACGAGCCTGAATATGATCCGTTTGAACAATCGTCGGAATTTATAAAGATTAAAAGCGATGTTCAGATTGTGAGTGATGTCATTAAACCTGTTAGTATCCTTTTTCATGGTAATGGGCAACATTTCCGGACTGTCAATCCAGAGGAAATAGGTAAAATGGAAAAAGAATTTTTTCAATGGAGCTTCACCGGCGTAAAAGAGGTATCCGTAAAAAGGCTGCAAAGGAAATTTGATGAGTTTGTCCATGAAGATGGGTCGATTGAAATCGAATTTTCCGATGATATCCCCATCTCCCTCTATAAGACGGTATTGGACATTACGGATAAGGAAGTGCCTGGATTTTCATTTGATCGAATCATCATAAAACAAAAGGATATCAGTGGTAATGAATCCGCCGTTTATTTTGTTTCCTACGATCAAGAGAAAATCTATCAAGGGATGGTCGATTCTAAAAGACTAAGAGTGTTTATGGATAAGTTTTATACCGGTTCTTATAATAAGCACCCTGAATACACGGCCGTAACCATCAACAGCAAAAGGACGCTGTTCGTTCCTGAAAATCCAGTAAAGATAAACCGATTTGAATATTATATTGATTATTTGGATATTGGAAACCTGAAAAATGCGTTATTTAATTATCCAAAGTTTGTACGTCAGGAATCCGTTTCAGTCGGTGAGGAATACACGGATGGAACAAGACTGATGACGATCAATAAAGAGAATTACCTTATTTCTTATATCAATCCGGCCCAAAAGAGCAAGTTATTTGGCAGTTCCAGTGACCTTTTGCAAAAAAGCATTGATTTCATCAATGATCACGCTGGTTGGGAAGATAACAATTACCGTTTTGCCTATATGTCGGAGAATGAGCAACGAGTGGTATTTCGTTTATTCGTAAATGGTTATCCGGCCTTCAATGAATACGGAATGACTGAAATCGAGCAAATTTGGGGGAAAGAAGAAATTTATAGTTATGACCGCCCGTACTTTTCACTTGCCTCAGTCCTTCCTCCTTCGGAAGGATCGGAAGTGCCTTTACGAAGTGGCAGAGAAGTATTGAATCAGTTGAAAGCAAAAGATAATATCGATTTCAAGAGCGTTGAGGACATCTCGATTGGTTATAAATTGAATAAATCTCTTGATTCCAAACTTGTCACCCTCGTTACACTTGAACCCACTTGGTATTATCGCATCGGCGATAAATGGTTTATTGTGCCTTTCGAAGGAGATACGGGAGGCGATCAAAATGGATTGGAATAATACAAAGTCGATTTTCATCATGGTTTTCTTCGTTTTGAATATTTTTCTTCTTTATCAATTTCTGGAAAAGATCAATGACTACCAATATGAAAGTTTTACGGAGTCCTCTACGGATGAACTTTTGAAGGAAGATGATATTTCAATCGATTTCCCACTTCCGAAACAAAAGTTGAAGGATCAATTCCTGATTGCCAAAAGCAAGACTTTCGATAAGAAAGATTTACAGTACCTGAAAAATCAAAAAGCAAAAATCATCGATGATAAGAAGCTTGTGGGTACATTTAAAACACCGGTTGGCATGAAAGCGGAAATTCAAGCTGCAGACGTTGATATGTTCCTGAAGGAGTATATATTAAAGGGAAGTGAGTATCACTTTTGGAGCTATGATCAAATCAACCAGACTATCATCTGCTACCAAGTGGAAGATAAAAAGATGTTTTATAACAATAGTAAGGGGAAGGTCACCTTATATTTGAACAAAAAGGGTGAAATCGTCTCCTATGAACAGATGTACTTAGAGGGAATTGAGAAATTCAATAAACCTAAAGAATTGGTATCTGCCTTAACTGCTATTAGAGCATTGTATGATCATGGAGATATTGATCCTAAAAGCAAAGTCACCAATGTAAAACTGGGTTTTTATAATTCGTTGCAGACGACATCTGTGTCACATTTACTTGTGCCAACATGGTGGGTGGTCCTTAATGACGAAACGGATCTCTTTGTGAATGCTTTTGATGGAGAGGTCATTGAATTAAATACAGAAGAAAAAATACTGGAGTGAGTATAGATGACTATGCATTTTAGTGTTCTCGCGAGCGGGAGTACAGGAAATGCCTTTTTCGTGGAGACGGGGGATCAATCTTTTCTTGTCGATGCCGGATTAAGCGGTAAGGCGTTGGAAGCATTGTTTCAGGATATAGGCCGTGATATGTCTAAGCTATCCGGAATCCTTGTCACCCATGAACACAGTGACCATATTAAAGGTCTAGGCGTGGTTGCCAGAAAACATAAACTCCCGATATATGCGAATGCAAAGACATGGAATGCCATGGAACGTTCAATCGGAGAAATAGCTACCGAACAAAAATTCACATTCGAAATGGAGCAAGTCAAAACGTTCGGGAGCCTTAATATAGAATCTTTTGGTGTTTCGCATGATGCCGCAGAGCCGATGTTTTACGTCTTTCATCATGAAGATAAAAAGCTCGTGGTCATCACGGATACAGGGTACGTAAGTGATCGGATGAAAGGGATCATCTCGAATGCCGATGCGTATGTATTCGAAAGTAACCATGATGTGTCCATGCTGCGGATGGGGAAATATCCATGGAGCATTAAGCGCCGGATTTTAAGTGATGTTGGACATGTTTGTAATGAAGATGCCGCCCTTGCGATGAGTGAAGTGGCCGGTGATAAGACCAAGCGGATTTACTTGGCCCACTTAAGTCTTGATAACAATATGAAGGATTTAGCAAGAATGTCGGTAGAACAGACGTTAAAAACAAAGGGAATCGTCGTTGGAGAACAATTTTCCTTATATGACACTGACCCGAAAAGACCAACAGAACTGGTTACGTTATAAATAAAAGGAATGGATGAGGGGAACCTTGTTCATTCTTTTTTATTTTTATAATTTCAATTCGTAAGTTACTAATCGGATTAAAAGGGGTATCGTTTGGTTAGAACTGTATAGGTAAAAAGAAAAATCGCTGAATTCTAGTCAGGTTTTCATTTGAAGGCATACATTTTTTTAGAAAAATTTCGGTAAATGAGTATAATTGAAGGAGGATACCAAACAATAGAATTGCTATAATTCATTCCTAAAATGAGAGGATGGAGCGGTCTTGGGTTATTATGATCAGAATGATGAGAACCAAAATAAGCGGAAAAAGAGCCATGCGAGCTATTTTCTAACTGGCTTGGGAGGCGCCATCATCGGGGCCTTACTTATTTTATTAGTTTTTCCGGGAAGTGGGCTGTTAAATAACGATCGTAACGAGATGACAACGGAGAAATCAACGGGGAATAATCCGACGAATCAGTCCCAGCAAAGTCTAACTGTAGATGTAACAAGTGCCGTTACAGGTGCTGTTGATAAGGCCAGCGACGCAGTAGTCGGCATCACTAACATTCAGAAGACGAACTTCTGGGGCCAAGGGGACAAAGCAGAGGACAGTTCAGCAGAAGCTGGCACTGGTTCTGGTGTCGTCTACAAAAAAGAAGACGGCAAGGCCTATATTGTCACGAATAATCACGTTATTGAAGGCGCTACTGAACTGGAAGTGACATTAAGTGATGGAACTAAGTTGCCAGCGGAACTACAAGGTAGTGACCCATGGACAGATTTAGCAGTCATTGTCGTGAAGGGTGATAAAATTAAAACCATTGCTGAGTTCGGAAAATCTGAAAAATTGAAACCTGGGGAGCCTGTTATTGCTATTGGTAACCCTTTAGGCCTTCAATTTTCTGGATCGATCACACAAGGGATCATCTCCGGTTTGGAGCGTACGATAGAGGTGGATATCAATGAGGACGGGCAAGTGGATTGGAACGCAGAGGTCATTCAAACTGATGCGGCGATTAACCCAGGCAACAGCGGGGGAGCACTCGTTAATATGTCAGGGCAGGTCATCGGAATAAATTCCATGAAGATTGCTGAAAATGCAGTGGAAGGAATCGGTCTTTCCATCCCAATCGATTCAGTAATTCCTATTATTAATGATATAGAGGAATTTGGTGAAGTGAAACGTGCATACTTGGGTGTTAATTTAGCATCTGTTGAGGAAATTTCTCAATACCATCAGCAGAATACCTTAAAGCTGCCAAGGAAAGTTACTTCGGGCGTTGCTATAACAGGTGTTCAAAGCAACTCTCCTGCGTCTAAAGCAGGATTAAAAGAATTCGATGTCATCGTGGGAATGGATAATGAAAAAATCCATGACGTCGTAGAATTAAGAAAATACCTTTACAATGATAAGAAAATCGGTGATAAGGTTAAAATCATTTATTATCGAGATGGAAAGAAAGAATCTACGGAAGTCACGCTTTCTAGCAGCGAAATATAAAGCGCAAAAGGGCAGGGGCAGGTGAATGCTTCCTGTCCTTTGTATTTTCTTGCGATTTTTTTATTTTTTGTTACGATTACCTGTGGATATATACGGAAATAAGATAAATGAGCGTTACTTGTGGATAAATGGGTTCGCGATACTTTGAATGAAGAGTAAGGAAGGAGGAATTAGTGATGAAATTATATTGCTGTCAGGAACACGTGGACATGGCGCTGGATGAAGTGGTTTACGAGTGTGAAACATACCCTGTTTTAACACAGGTTTCTGAAGAAAAACAGTTATCAACAACCTGTGAATATTGTCGAAACGTGGCAATATATCTAGTAGGGAACTAATATTCCCATACAAGATGTGGATAGAAATTGTGGATATGTGGATAACTTTTGTGGATAACATGTTTGTAACCTGTTCTTAACCTGTTCTTAACATTTTGCGAAGGCGAGAATGGAGTGAGGAATTGCTGTAGATTTAACTTTATGTTTTACAAATGATTCTTGGAAAAACGACCATAAATGCTGGGAAGCCAAAAGGCACATGATAGGCTTATCTTTGAAAAGTACAAGGGGCAACATTTCAATTTGTAAGTACGGGAAGAAAGGTACAGCGGTGACGATTTTTTGCCATCCATTTGCATTAGATCGTGAGAAATAAAATCATGAAGGTTGCCGTTGCCGTTTTAGGGGCAGCGGTTTTTATTTTAAAGGTCGGGTGGATTTATATGAATAGGGAATGCATGTATTAAATATTGGAAAGAATATGCTTGTTTTGCTTATATGTCAGTCTAAGGTATGATAATAGGTAGGTAAATCCTACAACTGAAACGACAACATAAGGAAAGTTAGAGGATATATATATGAAAATAACGATTATTACTGTTGGCAAGCTAAAAGAGAAATACTTAAAGCAAGGAATTGCTGAATATACAAAAAGGTTAAGTGCTTATGCTAATATAGAACTTGTTGAAGTCCCGGATGAAAAAGCTCCGGAGAACCTGAGTGCAGCGGACATGGACATTGTAAAGCAAAGAGAAGGTGAACGAATCCTGGCCAAGATCAGCCCGGACACCTATGTAATAACGCTTGAAATCAATGGAAAGCAGCTTACTTCCGAACAGCTAGCCTCCCATATCGATCAGCTCGCTACTTATGGGAAAAGCAAGATTGCCTTTATTATTGGCGGGTCACTCGGGCTTGGCTCTGAGGTGACATCAAGAAGTGATTATGCACTGTCCTTCTCCAAAATGACCTTCCCGCATCAATTAATGAAACTGGTCCTATTGGAGCAAATCTACCGAGCTTTTCGGATAAATCGAAATGAACCATATCATAAATGAATGAGCTAATTCAGAGGAATGGCTTGTAAAGTTAAATGGGTAATACTATTAAATCTTAATGTAAGGAAAAGAGGGTAACGAATGAATAAAGAGTCCATTTATGGTTTAACATTCGAACAATTGACAGCATGGCTATTGGACCATGGCCATAAAAAATTCAGAGCACAACAAGTATGGGAGTGGCTTTATCGGACTCGTGTGACGAATTTTTCTGAAATGACAGATGTGAATAAAGAGTGCCTTGAATTACTGGAAGAACACTTTGTCATCCAGACTTTGACTGAGCACGTTAAGCAAGAATCAGCGGATGGTACGATTAAGTTCTTGTTTAAATTACAGGATGGGAATCTTATCGAAACGGTCATGATGAGACATAAATATGGAATTTCAGTTTGTGTCACCACTCAAGTTGGATGTAATATTGGCTGCAGTTTCTGTGCAAGTGGATTATTGGCCAAAAGCCGTGATTTATCCAGCGGCGAAATAGTGGAGCAAATTATGAATGTTCAACTCCATCTAGATAAATTGGAACAAGAAGATGTTGTCAGCCATGTTGTTGTAATGGGGATTGGCGAGCCGTTTGATAACTTTGAAAATATGATAGACTTTTTAAAGGTGCTCATGGATCATAAGGGTCTTGCGATCGCTGCAAGGCGTATTACTGTTTCGACGAGTGGACTTGCCAATAAGATTTATGAATTCACCGATACGAAATTACAGGTGAATCTGGCAATCTCATTGCATGCACCGAATAATGAGCTCAGGACCCGGATCATGAAAATAAACCGAGGTATTCCAATCGAAAAATTAATGAAATCACTTGACTATTATTTGGAGAATACGAATAGGAGAATCACGATTGAATATATCCTATTGAAAGATGTCAATGATCATCAAGAAGAAGCCGAGCAACTTGCCAATCTTCTTGAAGACAAAAAACATCGGCTCTATGTCAACCTGATTCCATATAATCCTGTAGATGAACATAGTCAATACCAAAGAAGTGAGAAAGAGTCCGTACTTTCTTTCTATGATACGTTGAAAAAAAGAGGCGTAAATTGTAAAATCCGCCAAGAGCATGGAACGGATATTGATGCAGCTTGCGGACAGCTAAGAAGCAAACAAATCAAGAAAGCCGAAGCCCAATAATTTATTAGATGACCTTAATCGACTTTTTCTGGAAAGGCCCGGTCATGGGCCAAAAAACCGCATCAAAAAAGAGGCTGCAGTATTGGCGGCCTCTTTTGGTGTGATTTTAACTATTTAGCTATTTCTTTTACCGAGGCAACTTCATACGTGGTAAGCTCGCTGCCTAAAATAGGAGATTCTTTTTTAACTTCATCGGAACTTGGTTCAGGTCGTTTATGTGCAGCTTTAAACGCATCACTATTTCTCCAAGCAGTAAAGTTGTCAAGGTTTTCCCAGTACATATTAACGCTTAATTCGTCGTGATCCGATAAGTTTTGCGTTAATAAAACTTCAACTTTTACAAAACCTTCCGTAGTATCAAGTGGTCCTGGTGCAGTAAATCCTGGAGCCATGACTGCCCCCATCCCTTTTTTGACCCTGATTCTATTGGTTACGATTATCATAAATCAGCTCTCCTTTTGGATATCGGTTATTTAATCTACACCCTTTTGCCGCTTATATATCATACATATTTTAGCATATTGAAAGAAGTATGGTCCATTTTGGTTAATCACGATCATGATAACCTGGAAGACGATTCTTCTTAATGATGAGAAAGGTTCATTATATTGAAATAAGTCAATGGAATTTGGTTATTACAAGGTTTATCGTTTCATATCGCGTATAATAGAACCTTGTATAGAGAAATTACGATTATGGAAACAATAAAGCAAGATACTAAACAACAAAAGAGGCTGTTATATGAATGAATTAAGTTTTACTGATTATACATTAAGTGATGAAATTGTAAGGGCATTAGAAGGCTTGGGATATCAAAATCCAACAGAAGTGCAGCGTGAAGTGATTCCGGTGGCATTGAAAAGAAAGGATCTTGTCGTAAAATCCCAAACGGGAAGCGGTAAGACGGCTGCATTCGGGATACCGATATGCGAAAGTGTCGATTGGGAGGAGAATAAGCCTCAGGCACTTATTTTAACGCCTACACGAGAGCTAGCTGTGCAGGTAAAAGAGGATATTACGAATATAGGGAGATTTAAGCGGATCAAGGCTACTGCGGTTTATGGAAAACATCCTTTTGCTCTGCAAAAAGCAGAATTGAAACAAAAAAGCCATGTAGTCGTAGGAACACCGGGCCGTGTTCTTGATCATATCGAGAAAGGAACATTCGTCTTGGAACGCCTAACTCATTTAGTTATTGATGAAGCGGACGAAATGCTGAATATGGGCTTCATTGAACAAGTGGAAGCCATTATTAAAGAGCTTCCGAAAGATCGAGTAACCATGCTGTTCTCTGCTACGTTACCTGATAGTATAAAGAAGCTTTGCAAGCAATATATGAAAGATCCTTTGGATATTGAAATCAAAGCAAAGGGTTTAACCACTGAGAAAATTGATCATGCTCTTATTGAAGTGAAAGAGGATGATAAGTTTTCCCTGCTTAGGGACGTCACCATCACGGAAAATCCTGATAGTTGCATCATTTTCTGCCGGACGAAAGATAGGGTCGACCAAGTATGTGAACAGCTAATGGATCTGGATTATCCTTGTGATATGATTCACGGCGGGATGCTTCAGGAAGACCGCCTTGCAGTGATGAATGAATTCAGAAGAGGTGAATTCCGCTATTTGGTTGCGACAGATGTTGCTGCACGCGGGATAGATATTGATAATATAACCCACGTCATTAACTATGACCTGCCATTGGAAAAAGAAAGTTACGTACATCGAACCGGAAGAACGGGTCGTGCAGGTAAAAAAGGAAAAGCGATTACTTTTGTGACACCATATGAAGACAAATTCCTTACTGAGATTCAAGAATATATCGGATTTGAAATCCCTAAAATACCTGTTCCTTTAAAAGAAGATGTCTCAAATAAACGAACGGATTTCGAAGCGAAATTGGAAGCTCGTCCAAAGATAAAAAAAGATAAAAGTGAGCAATTGAATAAACAAATCATGAAGCTATATTTCAATGGCGGAAAGAAAAAGAAAATCAGGGCCGTTGATTTTGTTGGCACTATCGCCAAGATTGATGGAGTGAATGCAGAGGATATCGGGATCATAACGATTCAGGACAATGTTTCCTATGTGGAGATTTTGAATGAAAAGGGACCGCTTGTGTTGAAAGTGATGAAAAACACGAAAGTCAAAGGCAAACTTTTGAAGGTATCTGAAGCCTTTAAGAACTAAAGGTCTACAAAAGAAAGAAGCGGCAAGACGAAAATTTGTCTTGCCGCTTCTTTTTTGTATGTATTTTTAAGTGAATCAACATTTTTTTATATCATTACGTATTTTTTCACCTGATGAACGATTCTTGTCAGTCAGTTCCTCCTATGGCTCGCTGGAGGTAAAATATGATCCTGGAAATGAAGCGGTCGCAACGTCCTCAGTGATTAATAACTGGGGATTTTCATTTTATAGGAGTGGAGGCACCATTTTCTATAATTCTGTTTAATTGTCAAAATAGAGTGGTATATGAGGAAAGATAACGCGATTATTCCAGATTATAAGGAAAATACATACAACACGACTTACTGAATTTTTTTAGACATGGAGGGGAATGAAAAGGATGACAAATGAAAACGAAAGCAAAAAAGTCAATGAACAAAGTAAGAATCGACAGTTGGCCCAATATCGAGTCGACGGTAACGGGAAAAAGATGACGACTAACCAAGGTTTGCGTATTTCTGAGGATGAACATTCTTTGAAAGCAGGAACCCGCGGCCCAACATTGATGGAGGACTTTCATTTCCGTGAAAAAATGACCCATTTTGACCATGAGCGGATTCCTGAGCGGATTGTTCATGCACGTGGGTCAGGAGCACATGGATACTTTCAGGTGTATGAGCCGATGGCTGAATTTACAAAGGCCAAGTTTCTTCAAGACCCTTCAGTCAAGACACCAGTATTTGTTCGATACTCGACTGTAGCTGGATCCCGCGGATCGGCAGACTCGGTTCGTGATGTTAGGGGATTCTCGACCAAGTTTTATACCGAGGAAGGAAACTATGATTTGGTCGGAAATAATATCCCTGTATTTTTTATTCAGGATGCTATGAAGTTCCCGGATTTAATTCATGCGGTTAAACCTGAGCCTCACAATGAAATACCTCAGGCCGCATCTGCCCATGATACTTTTTGGGATTTTGTCGCCAACAATGAAGAAACCGCACATATGATCATGTGGCATCTTTCCGATAGGGCCATACCAAGAAGTTTCCGAATGATGGAGGGGTTCGGTGTCCACACATTCCGTTTTGTGAATGAAGAAGGTGTGGCCCATTTCGTAAAATTCCATTGGAAGCCTGTACTGGGTGTTAAATCGCTTGTTTGGGATGAGGCACAGAAAATTGCAGGGAAAAACCCTGATTTTCACCGCCAAGATCTGTGGGAAGCAATCGATGCAGGAAATTATCCTGAATTTGAATTTGGCGTGCAATTGATTAAGGAGGAAGAGGAGTTCAAATTCGATTTTGATGTTCTCGATCCTACTAAACTATGGCCGGAAGAACAAATCCCGGTGAAAATAATCGGGAAAATGGTTTTGAACCAAAATACAGATAACTTTTTTGCAGAGACGGAACAGATAGCTTTCCATCCGGGGCATGTTGTACCGGGAATTGATTTTTCCAATGACCCGCTGCTTCAGGGACGCTTATTCTCATACACCGATACACAGTTATCCAGATTAGGAGGTCCGAACTTCCATGAGATTCCGATAAATAGAGCGGTTGC
Organism: Peribacillus sp. NPDC060253; assembly: GCF_042727425.1. NCBI lineage: Bacteria > Bacillati > Bacillota > Bacilli > Caryophanales > Bacillaceae > Peribacillus > Peribacillus sp. NPDC060253. Next base: position 22,249 of record NZ_JBHXAS010000011.1, on the reverse strand, counting down.
GCCTGTTCATAACAATCAACGCGATGGCATGCACCGAATGTCAATAAATCCGGGGCAGGTCAGTTATCATAAGAATTCCTTGGCAGGTAACTCTCCGGAACCTGCTTCAGAAGAGGAGGGCGGCTATACACATTACCAGGAAAAAGTCGATGGCAGAAAGGTACGTCAACGCAGTGAAAGCTTCAAGGATCATTACAGTCAGGCTAAACTATTCTGGAATAGCATGACGGAAGTGGAGAAGGAGCATATTATTCAGGCTTTCCACTTTGAAGTGGGAAAAGTGAAAAGTAAGGACGTTCAGCAGCAAATTGTCGAGATGTTCAGCCATGTAGATGTTGAACTGGCTAAAACAATTGCCATTGGAGTGGGAGTGAATCCACCAACAAATAAGAATCAAGTCGATATGGATTTGTCTTCTTCTGCTTTAAGCCAAGAGCAAATGAAAGTGAATACGGCTGCAACAAGAAAAGTGGCAATCCTGGCTGCAGATGGTTTCGACGGTTCCGAGGTAAATCAAGTCTTGGAATCATTTAAATCGGCAGGGGTAACTGCAGAGATCATTAGTAATACTCGAGGAATGATTACAAGTTCAAAAGGACAGGAAATCGAGGTGAATCAGACATTCCTGACAGCCGATTCGGTACTTTTCGATGCAGTATACGTGGCAGGAGGTCAGGAGAGTGTTGATGCTCTGAAGGCATCCAAGGAGCCCATGTACTTTGTTGAGGAAGCTTACAATCATTTCAAAGCGATTGGCGCGGGAAAAGAAGGAGCCGAAATCTTATCAATGGCAGGCATAGCTTCCACTGATCTAGCCATGGGCATTGTAACTGTTACCGATAATAATAGTGGTTCTGCCTTTATCGAGGCAATTGCCAAACACCGTCACTGGTCACGCTTTTAATTTTGGATGAAAAACCCCCGGACTTGGAGTCTGGGGGTTTTTCAATAAAGACATTTCATTTCAGGCTACTTCGCTTTTTCTTCAAAGAGCGAGGTAATGCTAACAATCACCTTGGTGGCCATTAACATATTATCGACGGAAATAAATTCATATTTGCCATGAAAGTTCTCGCCACCCGTAAAGATATTGGGTGTTGGGAGGCCCATATACGATAATTGAGATCCGTCCGTACCTCCGCGTATTGGCGAGATTTTAGGTTTTATTCCGAGTTTATCCATTGCCTCATAGGCAATGTCGACGATTTCTTTGACTGGCTCAATTTTTTCCTTCATGTTGAAGTATTGGTCTTCCAATTTAAGCTGGACGCGATTTTGACCATATTTTTCTTTTAATTCTTCGATGACCTTCGTGATATATTCCTTACGATCGTTAAATTTTTGGCGGTCGAAATCCCTGATGATGTAAGAAAGCTTGGTCTCTTCCACATCGCCATGGAATGAAAGCAGATGAAAAAATCCCTCATAACCTTCCGTATATTCCGGCGCTTCTGCCACTGGAAGTTTGCTATGAAATTCCATGGCAATTTTAGCCGAGTTCACCATTTTTCCTTTGGCTGTACCAGGGTGAATATTCGCTCCTTTGAACAGTATCTTGGCCGATGCTGCATTAAAGCTCTCATATTCAAGTTCCCCAAGTGGGCCACCGTCCACGGTATAGGCAAATTGGGCACCAAAAGTTTTTACATCAAACTTATGTGGTCCCCTGCCGATTTCCTCATCGGGGGTAAAGGCCACACGGATTTTTCCATGCTTGATTTCCGGATGTTGGATCAAATAATCCATGGCAGTCATGATTTCGGCAATGCCGGATTTATTGTCCGCGCCTAACAGGGTTGTACCATCCGTCGTGATCAATGTATGCCCTATATAGTCCTTAAGCGAAGGGAAATCATTCGGTGAAAGGATGACGTCCAATTTTTCATGTAAAGTAAGATCACCGCCATCATAGTTTTCAACAATCTGAGGTTTTACATCTTTGCCGGTGAAATCCGTTGCTGTATCTATATGAGCCAAAAATCCTATTGTCGGGACATCCTTATCTGAATTGGTAGGCAAGGTCGCCATGACATAGCCATTCTTATCCATTGTTACTTCCTCCATCCCAATGGATTGCAGTTCCTTTACCAATGTATTTGCCAAGGTTAGCTGTCCGGGGGTAGAGGGGCATGAGGGGCTTTCCTCATTCGATTGCGTGTCCACTTTCACATAGGAAGTAAATCGTTTAATGATATCATTTTTCACTTTTCCTTCAGCTCCTTTTTTACCTTATCTTACCATGATTGGTCAGAATGGAAAAATTATCTTTCCCGGAAAACATACTATTGCATCCATGGCGGGGGAAGGATAGCTCAGCAAAGAACAGCATATCCGCAAATGACATGCTGTTCTTTGCTATCTTTTTTAGAGTGGATTATTCAAGGCCCATACGGATACGCTTTTTCCATGAACGGGGAAGGTCGCGAAACCATCTTCCTCAATGGTAATGTGATCATCTCTATGATAAGTTAAATCACTCCAGACTTCGCCAGCTCGATGTTCACCGACGAACATCCTTTTTTCACTGTTGTGATCTCCATTGGAGACAACGACGGCACAACCAGAGCCTTGTAGCTCTTCAATCCCCATACGGACCCAGCCTATCGTATTTTTGTCATCAAAATAATCCTTCTGTTCTCCGTAAGCTTTTTCATACCTGGCATATAAGAGGCGATCTAATATATCCTTTTTCCCTGGTACCGGAGAAGGCCCGCCGATTCCGTAATAATCCCCATAAAAGACACAGGGGTAACCGCAAAGTCTAAGTAAGATTAGTGCATATGCTGATGGTTTAAACCAGTCCTTTACCCAAGATTCCAGTGATTCATGAGGTTGGGAATCATGGTTGTCGACAAAAGTAACGGCCTCTGCCGGATTGGTTTGGACGAGGGTGTCATTAAAGATGGTTGAGAGGTCGAAGTCTGTTCCTGCGTTTGAAGCCTCATGAAATTTATAATGCAGGGAAACATCGAACAAGTTGAGGTCATGATTGGTTTGCTCTAAGTATGTTTGACAAGCTTTAACATCCGCTTTCCAAAATTCGCCTACCATGAAGAAATGTTCCTTTGTATAAGGAATGAGCTCTTTGAGAAAATCATTGATGAATTCATAATCGATATGTTTAACGGCGTCTAAACGAAAACCATCACACTTTAACGTATCAACCATCCATTTCCCCCAGCTAATCATTTCCTGACGAACTTCCGGCAGACTATAATCGATGTTGGCAAACATTAAATAATCATAATTTCCAAATTCATCGATGACATGCTGATTCCAGTGCTTATTTTCGCCTGTGATTCGATATACTCCCATTTTGTCGTTTTTGGCATCATAGTCTGTACCATTAAAATGAGTATGGTTCCACTTGAAATCAGAGTATTGATTATTACGGCCAGGAAAATCGAATTTTGTCCAGCCTTCCATTTCAAATGGTTCTGAGATATCCTCCATTCGGTTGTCTGGATTGACTTCAATGACTTCAAGTTTTTCGGTTCCGTCAGCTCCTGCTTTATGGTTCATGACCAAATCGATATAAACACAAAGTCCGTAATTATGACAGGTGTCTATTGCTTGCAGCAATTCATCTTTGGTCCCGTATTTGGTACGAACGGTTCCTTTTTGGTCAAATTCCCCCAAATCGTAACCGTCATATATTCCATATCCATTATCCCCAACGGATTGCCCTTTGGTAACTGGCGGAAGCCAAACGCAGTCAATGCCTATATCCTTCAACTTGGAGGCTGCATACTTCAATCTGTCCCAATGAGAACCATCTGCCTCAAGATGCCACTCAAAAAATTGCATCATCGTATGATTTCTTTTCATCCGTTTCCCCCCTGACACCGACCCGTTTTTAACAAAAGTGAAACTGTACAATCGGATAAAGTAATAATGGAAACCTTTACCCTCTAAAATCAAATGATAAACAAGTGAACAATCCTCTGGATAGAGGTTCATCTACCTCTCTATTTTACTATTTTATACCAAAAAAGGGTATTTTATATTGATTAGCAGCTAAAAATTATTCAAATGTGGAGGAATAACCCGGAAAAGGCTGTACGCCAATACAACAAAAAAAGTATCCCGCATATTTTGGGATACCTCAGATGGTAGACAAACTCGATGAAAATCGTTTGTATACCGTTTTTTTATGGCTTTTACAATTTGACCGTTGATTGTAAAGTAGAGAACTCTCGGCTTACGCTCCAATCAACTTTTTTATAAAATTTAGATCGAATCTCTTTAGTCTATTATCCTTTTTTACCTCTTCGTCTAAAGAAGTGGGCGAAAGCCATTGCACCAAATAATAAGAATAGGAGCACGGTAGATAGAATGATCGTATCTTTGGAGGAGCCGCTGTTATCTGCCCCCTTTTGGCCCATGTTCCCGTTTATGCCAGGAGGTGCACCATTGCCGCCGCGGTCCATGGCAGCAGCCCCATTCTCGCCGCCGCCCATATTTGGTGGTTGCTGGCCGTCATTTGCGTCATCGCCCATATCAGGAGCTCCACCGCTCATACTGCTTTCTGTCTCAGCTTCCACAACCAGGTCGCCAGAAAGTTGTGCCAAGATGGATTCTGCTCGTTGGGAAGCGAAGTCGACAAGGGTATCCTCGCCTGACGTTGCTTCTGTATACTCGTCCATTGTATAAAATTTGGTAGGATCCTTTTTCACATATGGTGTGATTAATGTTGTGATTTCAGTGGTCATTGCTGTCATATTTTCTTCAGAGAAAAAATCTTTGGCAATGTCGTCTAGATAATCATTATATTTTTCACGGTACTCGTCTTTGGAAAGCAGGGCATTCAATAAAGGGCGATCTTCAAGGGTCGTACCGGAAACGGGCTCAGTAATGCTGAAGTTGATATTACTTTCATTCATGAAATTGGAACTCATATCCATCATTCGCCCACCGTTCTTATTTGGGGCTTCTTCAAGGAGTTCCTTGTCATCCTGCTTAGCAGTATCGCCGTTACTCTCAGCCGTCGCTTCATCTTTTTGGTCAGCGGCCCCTTCATTGCCTTCATTATTATTTTCTTGATCGAAGGCACCCGCCTGTCGTCCGCCGCCACCGGAATAACCGCCAAATGACATATTATAGTCCCAAGGCAATATGGAAAAGATCCCGTTCTCTTCATATAGGTAGTAATTGTGCTTTTTATCTCCTTGATAGTGATCGAGGTTGACAAGGGCAGTATTGGCTGCGAAGTAGCGTAGCATTTCATCGACATCCAGTACTTCCTCTACATTCCCCCCATTATTGATGGCATCAAGCATTTTGATCATGGCGGATTGGTCCGAATGATCGTTTGTTTTCAAGTTTATTCCTGTGTAGTCATCAATGTCTTCGCTGATCCACTTTAAATCGCTTCCTGTACCATCCGGATAATAGAGGTCGCCAGTGCCATCAGTGAAATTGGTATTTAGGAAGGTTTCTTCTATTGCTTCCACACCTAGATAAAGGCCCCATTCCTTTCCGTTGATGGTCACGTACATATAGGAATGTCCTGGAGTCGCTATGCCCATCTTGTCCATTAATTCATAGGAAAGATATTCTCGCATATAGGTGGGATCACTGTAATTATTATTGAGGGCCAACTTTTTCAGGCCGTGTAAATCTTGATCTTCCTGATAATAATCAAAGTCTATCTTCCAGCTGTAACGATCGGAATCTCCCATTTGAACAACGGAATTCAAGGAAAGGTTTCCCTTGGTACGGAATCCTACATTTTTAACCGTCTCCCCATCGATCGTTACATCCGCGTCAACGATTTCCTTTTCAGAGGGGTTATCCAGGATGGAATCTAAATCTTCATCAGCCAGTGTTATATCTACGGTTGTCACCTTACTTTGATCAAATACAGATTCTGTATAAGTATTCCCTTTTGTGGCTTTTTCAACTTGAAGATTGGGAAGGAAAAACATCACTGCTATAAAAATTATTATCAGTAATCCAATGGTCGCTACAACATATCTTGTCTTTAACATGCCAAGGCTCCTTCTCCCTGTATTCTTATATAGAGGGGTGGGCATGGATTTTTATGTCCGCCATCTATCTTAAGCTGTAAAATTGCCATCATAACTTAACATGATGGCAGAGTGCACGCTGTTCATGTCCTTGACTTGGTTAATAAATTCCGCATTATTATCTTTTAATCGAATTTCATAGGTCACTTCGAGGTTATTATCCGCCATGATGGATTTCGATTTGACGGAATGCTTTTTCACCTTGTTGGATATCATTTCTTCTAACGTTTTTTCAATGGATGCATCTGAATATTTAACGATTAATAAAAATGGATTTTCAACAGTGATTCGATTCGCAAATATGAGCATGACGATACCTATTAAAATGGCACCGATGATAACCAGTGGAATCAATCCCGCCCCACATAAAATCCCGGACGCCGCTGCCCAGAAAAGGAAGACCAAGTCCATCGGATCTTTGATCGGCGTCCTGAATCGTACGATGGAGAGTGCACCGACCATACCCAGGGAGATAACGATATTAGTTGATATACCCATGATGATCAAAGCCGTGGCCATTGTCATGATGATGAGGGAAATATTGAAATTGTGTGAGTACATCACACCTGAAAAGGTCTTCTTATAAATGACGTAAATGAACAAACCGATGGCAAATGCTAACAGTAACCCAATTAGAGAGTCAATGATGGAAAAGCTCTCGGTCTTGTCCAAAAAGCTTGATTTGAAAATGTCATTAAAAGTGCTAGTGGTCGTCGTATCCATGTGCTATTCCTCCAAAAATTATATGTTTAGCTGAAATCAGCCGTATCTTCTGCTTAGTTGATATTTTGAAAAAGCTGTTTTTCTAGTATCGATGATGGATAATAATTGTTTGATGATATCCGGAAGGAATTCGTCAAACTTTATTTCCAGGATGACCCAATCCGGGTCTAAAGCATCAACCATAATTAATTCGGGATTCAGGAAGTCCGTATCCCGATAGCTCGTTTTCACGTTGCTGTCAAAGGTGACCCGTACATTTCCGTATTCATAGATAAATACCTCCCTTTCATAGTCAACAACGGTTGTAGGCTTGATTTGGAAAAGGGTCATCTGAACGTAAAGATCCCTAAGGATATCCCTTGAATCTTCGGACATCCAATCTATATCTCCTGAACGAATCCGTTCGTATTCTCTAGCAGAAAGCCTGCACTTCTGTTTATAGGTAAGGTTATTCCGCTTACTCTTTTTTTCTAGATTGATGAAATCAGTATTATGATCATAAAGTCTGGCTCTGAACTTATCCCTATGATAGAACCCCTCTGTTTTTTGCCGTAGGATTTTATTGTCAAAGTTATCGAAATAGACACTTCGAATTAAATACTTCCCATCCAGCCCATGGGGATCAAGCCTCATGAAGTTTTGCAGATTATTTCTTAATAAGTGACAATCCGCTTTGGTGATTGCATGTTTGAGTTCCCGCCTGCCCTTTAAACCATTCATTGTTGTTCCTCCATTTCTATGAATTTTTACTGCGTTCAGCTTATAAACAGAATCTTAATAAAACCTTAAGAACATTTTTTTGTTCAATAGATAAATAGAGAATAGGCCCCAGTTTTAACCTTTTCTTAATTTTATTGGGAATTAATAGAAGAAAAATGAGTGTATTTACTCATTGAGAATAATTATCATTATCAGTAAAATGAATTCCATGATAATGATAATTATTCTCAACTAATTCAATACATGGAGGGTTTACTATGGTAACGAACATGCTTACAAAAAATGATCAATTACTGGAACAACAAAATACAAGGGAATCAAATGCCCGATCTTATCCTAGAAGATTACCCATGGCCATCGATCAAGCGGAGGGAATTTACCTAACAGACATGGATGGAAAACGATATATCGATTTTCTTGCCGGAGCTGGAACATTAGCACTCGGACACAATCATCCGGCTGTGCTTGAAGAAATGGAAAAAGTTCTTAAGGATAAACGGCCTTTACATACATTGGACTTTACGACGCCAATTAAAGAGCAGTTTGTTGATGAAATTTTTGAAAGCCTGCCTGAAGAATTTAGGAAAAATGCAAAAATTCAATTCTGTGGTCCTACTGGCGGAGATGCCATTGAGGCAGCACTTAAATTAGTTAAAACAGCCACTGGCAACAGAAGCATTTTATCGTTCCAAGGAGCTTACCACGGGGCAACCCATGCAACCATGTCAATCAGCGGTAATACAAAACCGAAGGAAAAAATACAAGGGTTAATGCCAGATGTACAATTCCTTCCATATCCATATCAATATCGCTGTCCTTTTGGAATAGGCGGAGAAGAAAGTCATAAAATCAGTAGCCAGTATATCGAAAACCTATTGAACGATCCTGAGTCCGGATTATTGGCACCTGCAGGAATGATTTTAGAGGCAGTACAAGGTGAGGGAGGTTCTATTCCCGCTCCAATTCCATGGCTTAAGGAAATCAGAAGAATAACAAAAGAGAAGGGCATTCCGTTAATTATCGACGAAGTTCAATCAGGTATCGGCCGTACAGGGAAAATGTTTGCCTTTGAACACGCAGGAATCATTCCGGATGTTCTTGTACTATCCAAAGCAATAGGCGGAAGTCTTCCATTATCGGTGGTGATTTATAACAAAGAGCTGGACCTATGGTCTCCAGGTGCACATATCGGTACGTTCCGTGGAAATCAATTGGCGATGGCGGCAGGAACAGCAACTTTAAGGTACATGAAAGAGACGAATCTTGTGGAGCATGCCGCTAAAATGGGAGAAATCTTACAGGATATTCTTAAAGATTTGCAAAAAGATATTCAGCAGATCGGGGATGTTCGAGGCCGAGGATTAATGGTCGGTGTAGAAATGATCAATCATGAAGAACCGCAAAATGCGAATGGAAGCTATCCTGCAAACTCAGAACTTGCCAGTGCCATTCAACAGGAATGTTTTCAAAGAGGGTTGATTCTGGAGGTTGGCGGCAGACATGGAAGTGTAGTGAGGTTCTTGCCTCCATTGATCGTAACGGAATCCCAGCTTCGCGAGGCCACTGAGATTTTTGAACAAGCTGTTCGTACAGCTGTTGCAAGAGGGTGAATGACCAATGATCGAAACGATAAATAAAACGGATTTTGCCTATTCTCCATTGTTCTTGAATAACGAAGAAGGTTTCAATAACTACAGCCAGTCATTAAAAATCATTGAAAAAAGGCTGACGAACTTTTTAAAAGGGAACAGCTCACCATACTCTGGGAAAAAACCGTATGAAATAGAAGCAAGATTAAGCGAGCTGAACCTCTCCTCTCCAAAGGGGGAGACAATGGAAGCTGTAGCGGCTGAGCTGGCAGAGTTTGTTATTAATGACAGCATCAATGTGCAAAGCCCTGCTTGTATCGGACATTTGCATTGCCCGACATTAATACCTGCCGTGGCTGCCGAAATGGTTATAGGTACGTTGAATCAATCCATGGATTCATGGGACCAAAGTTCGACGGCCACCTTCGTGGAAGAGCGTTTAATAGATTGGCTGTGCAGCCAGGTGGGGTTACCGGAACAAGCGGATGGGATTTTCACAAGCGGTGGAACCCAATCTAATTATATGGGCCTGCTATTGGCGAGGGACGCTTATTGTAAGCGTGTCTGGGGAGTGGACGTTCAACAGCATGGCTTGCCGGCTGAGGCGAAAAAATTGCGGATCTTATGCTCCGAGGCTGCCCACTTTACGGTTCGTAAATCAGCGGCACAGCTGGGGCTTGGTGAACAGGCCGTCATCACGATTAAAACGGATTCAAATCATCGTTTGTCCATAGATGAATTAAATCATCAGCTGCTGCTTTTAGCGGAACAGGATTTACTTCCATTTGCCATCGTTGCAACGTGTGGAACAACGGATTTTGGATCAATCGATCCATTGCATGAATTGTCCGTAACTGCAAGGAAGAATGGGATATGGCTGCATGTCGACGCCGCATATGGCGGCGCGATGATTTTAAGTAAGGATTACAAAGAGTTAATCAGCGGAATTGAACAGGCCGACTCAATTACGGTTGATTTTCACAAATTATTTTATCAACCCATCAGTTGTGGTGCTTTTCTTGTCTCGGACAGCAACTCATTTCAATATATCCAGCATCATGCCGATTACTTGAATCCACAGGAAGATGAAGCGGAGGGCATGGTTCACTTAGTCAATAAATCGGTTCAAACGACGAGAAGATTCGATGCACTGAAACTCTGGATGTCATTGAAGGTCGTTGGACTGGATACCTTTGCCGAAATGATTGACTATACTTGTCACCTTGCACGTGAAGTGGCTGTGAAGATCGATAAAGAGGAAGGATTCACCGTATTAAATAAAGACCCTGAATTGAATGCGGTTGTATTCCGTTATAATCCCGAGGGAGAAAGTGATCAGTTAGTAAATCTATTAAATAAACAGATTCAACAAGAATTACTGAAAAGCGGACGGGCCTTTTTAGCGAAAACGCGTTTTGAAGGACAAGTTTATTTAAAAATGACACTATTGAATCCAATGACAAGGCTTGAACACATAGAGGACATTTTAGACGAAATTCGAGTATTAGGTGAAATGTTCAAGATGATGGAGGAATGAAGATGAATGGAAAGCAGATAGCTGAAAGGGCGACGATGCAAAGCTTTCTGAATTGCTATTTCCGGGAAACCGGAAATTGCAGTTTAGAAGAAATGAAAAACTGGCCAAATTTGGAGGGATCCATACAGGATTCATCATTATTGGTCAGTAAGCTCATATCCCAAGATATTGCTTTGCTTGTTCCGCTTAAATATTGGTCTGAAACGGGGCGTCATATTTTCAACTTCCCGATATACTACCAAACGGCATCCAAACAAGTGCATGAATTAGATTACGTGACAATGGTCTCGATTGTTTCCAAAGAATTATTGAATGAGCAGGGCCGAACGGATAGTGAAGATGAATTGATGCTGCGTGTCATCCTAAGCAGCCAAAATATTCAACGATATGTTGAAGCCAGGACAGAAGACATTGATGCACTTCAAAGTCCTGATTTTACCTACATTGAAGCAGAGCAGTCGCTTTTATTCGGGCACCTGTTCCACCCGACACCGAAAAGTAAGCAGGGCATTTCTGAAAAAGATGAATGGATTTATTCACCCGAATTAAAAGGGGAGTTTCAGCTGCACTACTTCCTGGCGGAACCTTCGATTGTCATCCAAGATTCTAGTGAAGTCCGATCGGCAAGTGAGATCATTAAACAGGAATTAGCTGGTGACTTGGAAATTTCAAGTGAATTCCGTGCAACGCATTGCCAAAAGGAAAGCCGTTATATCATCATCCCAGCACATCCGCTTCAGGCAAAAGTGCTTATCGAAAAAGAAGAGGTCAAGAAGCTAATCGAGCAAGGAACACTAGTTTATGCGGGACCTCTTGGGAAAAAATTCACGGCTACCTCTTCCTTTAGAACGGTATATAGTGCCACATCGAGATATATGTACAAATTTTCCGTTCCGGTTAAAATCACAAATTCTTTACGTGCAAATCTACAAAAAGAATTAGATCGTGGTGTGGAAATTGCAAAATTAATAGATTCTAAAGTGGGCGACGATCTAAAAGAACGGCACCCTTCCTTCCGAATTATAAAGGACCCTGCTTATCTAACGATCAAAACGACTGAGCAGGAATCAGGATTCGATGTTGATATTCGGGAAAACCCTTTTTATGAAAATAATAAACAAGCAAGCCTGATTGCCGGCTTATGTCAGGATAATGCCTACGGTGCACCGTCAAGGCTTGGAGCGATCATCCGCAAATTATCAGCTGAAGAAAACCGCAGTACCGAAGAAGTAAGTAAGGATTGGTTCAAAACCTATCTGTCAATGACATTAAAACCGATGCTTTGGCTATTTGAAGAGTATGGAATTGTTTTAGAAGCCCATCAGCAAAATTCCATCATCCAACTTCAAGATGGGTATCCATCCACTTATTATTATCGTGATAATCAAGGGTATTACTATTGTGAGTCCAAAGTGGACAGGCTGCTGAAGATCTTGCCTGAACTAAGTGAAAAAAGCTTCACGATTTGTTCTGATGAAGTCGCTGAAGAAAGACTGCAATATTATTTCTTTTTTAATCACTTATTAGGCTTGATCAATAATTTTGGTACGGAAGGATTAGTATCAGAGAAAACCCTGTTACAGCTCGTTCAGGAACAGCTGGAAGCAAGCAGCAGGGAGAGCGAAGATGAAGGGTTGAATCGAGTTGTTTCAAAGTTGCTTCATGCCCGGGAATTATCTTGTAAGGCCAATTTACTGACGCGATTTCATGATATGGATGAACTTGTTGGTTCACTTGAGACGCAATCCGTTTATACAACGATTGAAAATCCGTTCGCGCAGGGGGTTATGGCCGTCTATGAAAAATAGTTATGAAGAAATGCTGAAGGACCATAATCAACAGCTTTCATTTGTCAAAGTTGAATTTGAAAGGGATATTGATACCCTGCATGGATGGATGCATGAAGAACATGTGATACCCTACTGGAATTTAAATTTCACAAAAGAAAAATTTGCCGTCCATTTGAAAAAGGCATTGGCTGATGCACACCAAACACTCTATTTAGGATGCCTGGACTCAATCCCCATGAGCTATTGGGAATCGTATTGGGTAAAAGGCGATATCATTGAAGATTATTATGAATCCGAAGAGGGAGATCAAGGTATTCATTTACTCATTGGTGATCCGGATTATCTAGGAAAAGGACTGGCTTTGCCGTTTTTACGTGCGATGGTGAAATTCCAACTACTGACTTCAACCACAAGCAAAGTGATGGCTGAACCGGATATTCGAAATGAAAAAATGATTTACTTATTTGAAAAGTGCGGGTTTACCCCAATTAAAGAAATTGAGCTCCCTGACAAAAAGGCATTACTGATGTCATGTACACGAGGGAATTTCGAGAGGAAGTGGAAGTATGGAGAAGCAACAATCTATCTATGACCTGGTAGGAATAGGGATAGGTCCGTTTAACCTTGGGCTTGCGGCCCTTTTGGAGAAAACCCCAGAGTTGAATGCCGTCTTTTTTGAGAAAAAGCAGGAATTTAATTGGCATGAAGGGATGCTGTTGGAAGGGACGACTTTGCAGGTACCGTTCTTTGCTGATCTAGTTAGCATGGCAGATGTGACAAGCCCTTATAGTTACCTGAATTATTTACAGCAGCATGATCGGCTCTATCATTTCTACTTCCTTGAAAAATTCTTGATTCCACGAAAAGAATATAACGACTATTGCCGTTGGACTGCCCATCAACTAGATAGCTGCCGTTTTGGAAAAGCGGTGGAGGCGGTTGAATATATAGGGGATCAAGATGAACCCTTCTATCAAATCAGTGTAAGGGATGCACAAACACAAAAGATCGAAGTCTATTATAGTCGTCATGTGGTCATGGGAGTTGGCAGCGCCCCGACCGTTCCGTCGGCCTTTCATCCATATATGGGAGAGAGTATCCTGCATTCGGCCGATTATTTACGGAATAAAGAAAATATCTTAAAGAAAAAATCCGTTACGGTTGTCGGATCTGGACAGAGTGCAGCCGAGGTCTTTCTGGATCTGCTGAATGAGCAGGAGAAATATGGCTACCAGTTAAACTGGTATACAAGATCTAAGGGATTTTTCCCTATGGAATATTCAAAACTTGGGTTGGAATACTTCACTCCGGATTACCTTGATTTCTTTTATCGGCTGCCACAGGAAAAGAAGGATGAAATTCTGCCGAAACAGGATTTATTGTATAAAGGGATCAGCGCTACGACAATTGCAGCCATTTTTGACAAGATGTATGAAAAGTCGATTGGAAATGCCGAACTTTCCATTGAACTTCGGGCCATGACGGAAGTTACGGCGGTAACCCCCACTGATACTGGCTGGGGAGTGAAATGCCGACAGTGGGTGGAAGATAGCGAATTTGATGTGGACTCAGAGGCGATTGTTTTTGGAACGGGCTATAAATCAACCCTTCCAGCATTCCTTGAAACCATGGAAGACCTTATAGTCCGTGATGACTTGGGGCGTCTTGCAATAACGAAAGACTATCGGGTAGGAACGGCCATATCTGCGCCGAATCACCTGTTTATTCAAAATGGCGAGATGCATACACATGGCGTGGGTGCTCCGGATCTCGGCTTAGGGGCATTCAGAAATTCCATTATTATCAATCAATTAGCAGGTAAAGAAGTTTATCCATCCGAGCCTAAGGGTGCTTTTCAGTCATTCCGTGTAAAATCACCAGTCATGGCTTACTAAGAGAAGGGAAGGGGAGCATTATATGCAGTTCATAAATGAAGTGGAACAGGCAGTTTCGGAAAAAAAATGGTCGATAGTAAACCAAAAACTGCTAGCTAAGATGATTTCTGAATATATGTATGAAGATATGATCCATCCAGCTGTCTTGAACGAAAATGCAGCAGGAAACCTATATGAGTTAAAGATAAATGAGGGGAAATCTTATCAATTTTTGGCGTCGCCCCGTCTTTTTGACAGCTATGATGTACAAGCTGATTCGATCCAGGTATGTGAAACGGGAGGTTTAACACAGGCCACTGATGCTATTCAATTCATTTTAGACATCCAGCCGTTAATTGGGATGACTGCAGAAACAACAGGACATTTAATCAAGGAATTCCATCATACGCTGCTTGCGGATCTCCAATTACTATCCAAGCCTGAACAGGACGCGGATGATTTAGTCGAACTGGATTATGCGTTACTTGAAGGAGAAATGAGCGGTCACCCTTGGATTGCTTATAACAAAGGAAGAATCGGTTTCGGTTTTGATGATTATTTGAAGTTTGCTCCAGAAAACCAGAAAGAAGTTCAGTTATCTTGGATTGCTGTACATAAAACGAGGGGTGAGTTCAATTCAATCGAAACGCTATCCTATAAGCAATTGATGGAGAATGAACTGGATGGTGAAACCCAAAAATCATTTGCAAAAAGATTGACAGAGAAAGGGCTGAACGCAGAAAACTATTTCTATCTCCCCGTCCATGAATGGCAGTGGAAGAATGTAATCATCCAGAACTTTACCGATGATTTGGCTAAAGGGCTGATTGTAGCTTTGGGAAATGGACCTGATGAGTATCTGCCGCAACAGTCCATTCGGACATTCGTTAATGTATCGAATAAGGATAAACATCACGTCAAGCTGCCGATGAGCATTTTAAATACGCTAGTTTACCGTGGATTACCAGCGGAGCGCACAGTCATTGCCCCAAAAATTACAACGTACATAAAGAACATTTATGAAAATGATTCATTCTTGAAGGAAGAATGCAAAGTAGTGCTTCCTGGTGAAGTGGCCAGTTTAAACGTAGATCACCCGTATTTTTCCAAGCTAGAGAATGTACCTTACCAATATTTAGAGATGCTCGGTGGAATTTGGAGAGAAAGCATTTACAGTTATATGGAAGAAGGCGAAAAGCCGATTACGCTTGCGTCCCTTTTACATGTGGACAGCAAAGGGAAACCATATGTGGAAAGCCTTATTGAAAAATCCGGATTGACTGCAGAAGTCTGGACAGCACAATTATTCGACGTCATTCTTTCACCATTATTACATTTTATCTATCAATATGGATTGGTCTTCTCGCCGCATGGTCAAAATACCATTTTAGTTTTGAAAGATTACAAGCCACACCGTTTAGCCATCAAGGATTTTGTGGATGATGTAAACGTCAGTGATCAGCCGCTTCCAGAATTAAGCAGCCTTCCTGATGATTTAAGAAAAGTACTGAGAAGTGAAACTCCCGAGGGGCTGGTTCAATTCATTTTCACGGGACTATTCATCTGTCATTTCCGATATTTGTCAACACTTCTGATGAAGAGGTCCCTTTTGGATGAGAATGTTTTTTGGGAGGGTGTCGCTCAAACAATCCTTTCACATCAGAAAAAATTCCCTATGTTACAGGATCGTTTTGATACATTCAATTTCTTTGCGCCAAAATTAACAAAGCTTTGCCTGAATAGAAATCGGATGCTTCAATACGGATATAGCGATGGAGAGGATCGTCCTCATGCATCTGAGTTTGGGTATGTGAATAATGCCCTTTATGAAAAGTTACCTGCAAAAACGCAATAAAGTTAAATTGGCTCAGATCTTTGAGCAGTTTCAGACTGTAGACATACTCGATAATAATTGAGTACGTCTACAGTTTTTTTGAGGGTTTGTAAAAATCCGAACGTTGATTTCCACTCCAGGCACTCTCTATCCAATCAACTTTGAGATATAAAGCCTATATAGGCGTAACGCAAAGAAACGATAGAGTTCGATAAATATTAAATGTACGCTTAAAAAAGCATTGTGTTATCCTCGTTGGTTCAAATTGCCTAAAAATTATCTTTGGAATAGGGCTTGCCGTTCATATAAATTGGTGATAAGCTATTGTGTAAACGGTTACACAAAATTATTGAGGGTGATATATTGGCAACGATTCGGGATGTTGCAAAGGAAGCGGGAGTTTCTGTCGCAACGGTTTCTAGAGTTATGAATGGCAGCGGTTATGCACATGAGGACACAAGAAAGGCGGTCATGGCAGCTGTAGAAAAACTAAATTATAAACCGAATGAAGTAGCAAGATCCCTCTACAAACGTAAATCCAAATTGGTTGGTTTGATTTTGCCGGACATTACGAACCCCTTCTTCCCGGAAATGGCAAGAGGTGTAGAAGATTATCTGCAGCAATTTGGATATCGGTTAATTTTTGGAAATAGCGATGAAAAGAGAGATAAAGAAATAGAATATATTGACACGTTTCTGCAGAATAATGTAGTGGGCATGATTGCTTCAACTAGTGAAGAGGCCAATGAAAATTTCGATAACCTGGAAATTCCAGTTGTCCTTCTCGACCGTACAGCAGAGAAATTACCAGCTGTTTATTCTGATCAAAAGACAGGCGGTAAGCTGGCAGCTCGTGTACTGCTTGATAGAGGCAGTTCAAATATCGTTCTTATTAGGGGTCCAGTCGAAATAAAACCTGTATTTGAACGGTACAAGGCTGCATTGGAGGAATTGACACTAGCAAAAGTGAATGTGCAAGTCATGGATTCTTCCCTTACCCTTCAAGGTGGACAAGCTTGTGTAGAAAAACTGTTCGAGCTTTATCCGGAAACTGATGGAATCATTGCCTGTAATGATATTGTTGCGGCAGCCGCCTTGCAAGAGATTTTAAAAAGGGGTATACGGATACCAGAAGATATACAATTGATTGGCTATGATGATATTGCTTTCACTACGTTATTGCACCCGCCATTATCGACCATACGTCAGCCAGCCTATGAGATGGGGGCACAGGCAGCGGAATTACTTATTAAAAAGATCAATCAGGAAAAAATAGAAGAAACACACAAAAAACTCCCTGTTTCTTTTGTGGAAAGAGAAACAACGAGAAGGAAGGCGGAAAAGCCATGATTAAAATTGCAGTAGTGGGAAGTTCTTCAATGGACTTAGTGGTCACATCAACTAAGCGTCCTATAGCAGGGGAAACGGTTCTAGGAGATTCTTTCATAACGGTTCCTGGAGGAAAAGGAGCCAATCAGGCTGTTGCGGCAGCCCGTCTAGGTGCAGAAGTATCGATGATAGGATGCGTAGGAGATGATTTTTATGGGGAAATCATCTTAGAAAACCTGAAAAAAAATCATGTAAATACGAAGTATGTGGAACCGGTTACAGGGTCTGCCTCCGGAACCGCCCACATTACCCTTTCAGAAGGGGATAACAGTATTATTGTCGTAAAAGGAGCGAACGATTTCATTACGCCTGAATATGTACAAAAGGCGATAAAGGTCATTGAGGAAGCGGATATCGTCATGGTTCAGCAGGAAATACCTGAAGAAACGGTGGAATACCTGGCTGAATTGTGTAACAAGCTTCAAAAGAAATTGCTTTTGAACCCAGCCCCAGCCCGTAAGCTAAGTGAGGGAGTCATTCAACAGGCAGCATTCCTCACGCCGAATGAGCATGAATTCGAAATACTGTTCAATGGGAGAGAACAAACGAAGGTCTTGACTGAATATCCGAATAAATTATTCATTACCGAAGGAAAAAATGGCGTCCGTTATTTTGATGGCCATGAAGAAAAGGTTGTTCCTAGCTTTGTCGTGGAAGCAGTGGATACAACAGGCGCAGGAGATACATTCAATGCAGCTTTCGCGGTGGCTGTGGCAGAAGGGAAAAGCTATGACGAATGTTTGTTATTCGCGAACCGGGCAGCCTCCATTTCTGTGACGAAGTTAGGAGCTCAAGGTGGCATGCCGACAAGGGAAGAAGTCGAAAGGGGCCTTGAAGCATGAAACGTCAAGGAATCATCAATAGTTCAATAGCCAAGGTCCTTGTTGACCTTGGTCATACGGACTATATAGTCATAGGTGATGCCGGACTCCCGGTGCCTCCAGGAGTTTCTAAGATAGATTTAGCGTTAACGCCTGGAACACCATCATTTCAAGATGTCGTTCGGGCCATTCACGAAGATATGGTTGTTGAAAAAGTTATTGCCGCAACTGAAGTGAAGGAGAAAAATCCAGAGCAGCATCAATATATGGAGCAGCAATTCAGAGAACCCATTGAATATGTTTCCCATGAGGAATTTAAAAAGCTGACAAGTAACGCAAAGGCAATAATCCGGACAGGAGAGACAACGCCGTATTCAAATTGCATATTGCAATCTGGAGTATTCTTTTAAAAAGAGGTGAAAGGCATGCAAATCGAAATGCACAATATTTATAAGGCATTTGGTCAAAACAAGGTATTGGAAGGTGTTCATTTTTCTTTGGAAGCCGGGGAAATCCACGCGCTTATGGGGGAAAATGGAGCAGGGAAATCAACCTTGATGAACATTTTGACTGGGCTGCATAAGCAAGATCAAGGAACGATTAAGATTAACAGCACAGAAACCTCATTCAAGGATTCAAAGGAAGCGGAAGAGTCGGGAATGGCGTTTATTCGACAGGAATTGAATATTTGGCCTGAAATGACCGTGCTAGAGAACCTGTTTATCGGCAGGGAAATGTCTAATCCTTTCGGTGTCTTAAAGAATAAACAAATGAAAGCGTGTGCAAAGGAGATTTTTAAAACGCTTAATATCTCCCTTCCTTTTGATAAGGAAGCCGGACTTTGTTCTGTCGGGGAACAGCAAATGATTGAAATCGCCAAGGCGTTGATGACGGATGCGGAAGTCATCATCATGGACGAGCCCACAGCAGCTTTAACTGATAGAGAAATAGAAAAGCTCTTTGAAGTGATGAAGGGACTTACCAATAAGGGTGTATCGCTTGTTTATATTTCTCACCGAATGGAAGAAATATTCGCCATTTGTGACAGGATCACTGTAATGCGTGACGGAAAAACAGTCGATACGAAAAGAATTGCAGATACAAATTTTGATGAAGTCGTGCAAAAAATGGTCGGGCGGGAGCTGGAGGATCGTTTTCCTCATCGTGAAGCGAATCCTGGCGACATAGTCCTCGATGTAAAAGGTTTAACTAAAAAGGGGCTTTTTGAAGATATCCATTTCGCGGTTCGGCAAGGTGAGATTGTCGGTGTAGCCGGATTAATGGGAGCAGGCAGAACAGAAATAATGCGCGCCCTGTTCGGGGTCGACCAAATAGACAGCGGTGAAATTACCATTGAAGGCAAGAAAGTTTCCATACGAAAACCAACGGATGCAGTTCGACACGGCCTGGCTTTCATTACGGAAAATCGTAAAGAAGAGGGATTGATCCTGGACTTTTCTGTAAGGGAAAATATTGGCTTGCCGAATCTCAAGAGTTTTGCTCCTAGCGGAATCGTAAAAACGGAAGATGAAATAAACTTTGCCGAAATGATGATCAAGCGACTTCATGTGAAGACATCTTCTGCTGAAACGATCATCGGCAATCTATCCGGAGGAAATCAACAAAAGGTGGTAATAGCCAAATGGATCGGCACCTCCCCTAAAGTTTTAATTATGGATGAACCGACCCGAGGCATAGATGTTGGTGCAAAACGTGAAATTTACGAGTTGATGAATGAATTGACGGAGCGAGGCATCGCAGTCATCATGGTTTCGTCAGAACTTCCGGAAATCATTGGAATGAGTGATCGAATCCTTGTGGTTCACGAAGGTGAGATTGCTGGGGAATTGTTAAAGCAGGAAGCGACGCAAGAAAAAATTATGGCATTGGCGACAGGAGGGAACTAGGATGAAACTTGAGGCAACAGGGAAAAGCGGGATTTGGCAGAAATTTGGACCTTTACTCGCCTTGGTACTATTATTCATCGTAATAACCGTTTTAAATCCATCATTCATGGAACCGAATAATATTTTGAATTTATTGCGTCAAACCTCCATCAATGCACTTATTGCATTTGGGATGACCTTTATCATATTGACAGGTGGCATCGACTTGTCCGTCGGTTCCATTTTAGCTCTATCCAGCGCACTTATGGCTGGTATGATGGTCTCGGGATTAGATCCGATTTTAGCAATATTAGTAGGCATTCTACTAGGTGCAATAATGGGTGTAATCAATGGGATTCTCGTTTCAAAAGGGAAAATGGCCCCTTTCATCGTAACACTGGCCACCATGACGATTTTCCGTGGATTAACGCTTGTATATACCGATGGTAAGCCAATTACTGGAATTGGTGATTCTGAAATGTTCCAAATGCTTGGGAGAGGTTACTTCCTCGGACTGCCTGTACCAGCCGTTGTGATGGTTATCGCTTTTTTCATCCTATGGTTCCTGCTTCATAAAACATCATTTGGCCGTAAAACATATGCCATTGGCGGAAATGAAAGGGCTTCCCGTATTTCGGGGATTAAAGTGGACCGAGTCAAAGTGGCCATATACGGTCTGGCCGGTACGATGGCAGCAATTGCCGGTGCCATTTTAACATCCCGTCTGAATTCGGCACAGCCAACGGCAGGCCAATCCTATGAAATGGATGCCATCGCAGCCGTGGTGCTAGGTGGAACGAGCCTTTCAGGCGGTAAAGGGCGGTTGTTCGGTACGCTGGTGGGTGTCCTGATCATCGGTACCTTGAATAACGGCATGAATTTACTTGGTGTATCCTCTTTTTACCAGCAAGTGGTAAAAGGTGCAGTTATATTAATCGCGGTCTTACTTGACCGTAAAAAATCATAAGAAGAGGTGTAATCAATGAAAAAAATAGTATCGATCATCATGGTTCTTTCTTTAATGGTCTTAGCTGCCTGTTCAATGGATTCTGGTCTAAAAGATGATAAAAAAGAAAAGAAAGACTCCATGAAAGACGTGAAAGTCGGAGTCAGCATCTCAACTTTAAACAATCCATTCTTCGTTTCCTTAAAAGATGGTATTGAAAAAGAAGCAAAAGAAAAAGGCATGAAAGTTACAGTTGTTGACGCCCAAGATGATACAGCAAAACAGATTAGCGGAATTGAAGATTTAATTCTTCAAGAGGTTGATGTCCTTCTTGTGAATCCTACTGACTCTGCGGCAATAACTTCAGCCGTTCAAGATGCAAATGATGCGGGCATTCCCGTTATCACGATTGACCGTTCTTCAGACGAAGGTGACATTGAAACGTTCATCGCTTCCGACAATGTGGCTGGCGGTGAAATGGCTGCAGAATATCTAGTTAAAGAGCTTGGCGAAAAAGCGAAAGTAGTGGAGCTTGAAGGGGTATCTGGAGCATCTGCAACTCGTGAACGCGGGGAAGGCTTCCACAATATTGCGGACAAGCAATTAGATGTTCTGACAAGTCAAACGGCAGAATTCGACCGGACAAAAGGTCTTAACGTCATGGAAAATATCCTGCAAGGTAATAAAGACATCCAAGCGGTGTTCGCTCATAATGACGAAATGGCACTAGGAGCCATTGAAGCAATCAAGGCAGCAGGAAAAGACATTATCGTGGTTGGTTTTGACGGAAATGATGATGCATTGAAAGCAGTTGAAAAAGGTGAACTAAAAGCTACAATCGCCCAACAACCGGCACTTATCGGTGAAGAAGCGGTTAATGCGGCTGAAAAAATCTTAAAAGGTGACAAAGTGGATGACACAATATCGGTTCCATTGAAATTGGTCACCAAAGAATGATTGTTTGCAAACAAAAAGAGAGCCGGAACTTTGAAGTGAACCCAAAAAGTTAGACACTGTATTTAATTAGGCAGCCTTGAGGGCATGAATCCGGTAATCTACCGGGCTCATGCCTTTTAATTTTACCTTGATTCGTTGATGATTGTAGTAATGG
>NZ_JBHXAS010000010.1:0-73244 GCF_042727425.1 Peribacillus sp. NPDC060253 | reverse complement strand
TCTCAGGTTTTGAACCGGCATTCCATCTACACCATGGCTTCCCTTATTTCTTTCTACACGCTTCAATGCCTGTATTAAGTTTTCCCTCTCTAGTATCTGTTCCATTAACATCGTTGATATCCTTTCCCTGCGTGGACGAGATGGTCTATTTGTGCCTTTATCTGCTCCGCCCTTTTGAAGTTCCCCGTGTATTCACCACTTCTTCCTTCAAATAAGTTCCGTTAGGAATTGTTTGCTTCTTCGCAAAATAACGAACGCCTAGTATCCGTCCTCCTCAATCTGTTCGGTCCTTCCTTATCTTCTCGAGTAGACAAGTACTATGACCTCTGCTGACTTCTGATGATTCAGCTGTCCATCACTGGACAGGTTACCAAGTGTACTTGGCTGTCATCAGACCTCCCCGGGTAAGAGTGCAATCTTTCCCTCCATCTATCTGCTTCATTTACTCTGTACCACCTTCGGCAGTAAGGACTTTGTTTTGTTTCGCAAACTCATCCAATGATACCTAGCCTTATATGAAGTTCGTGTCCCTCAGACCGGAGGTTTGCCGCTTGCTTCCTTCAGATTCCACGTCACCATGGACACCCTTGCATTAAGCTAACCATTACTACTGCCTTCATGGTTCGGGACTCGCACCCTATAGATTGCACCCATGCCGGGCGCACAAAAAAGCCAGACAGGGAAAACCTTTTCCCTGCTGGACTTATCTTTTCTATATATATGTTCCTATTAATCTCGTGCTGTTCTGATAAAGAACGACGCGATCAAACCTATGATTGCAAGGAGTAGGCCGAAAATAAAGGCATCTTGAACGCCTGCAGTCAATGATCCGCTAATGACGGATGGATCTAACGGATCCTTCGCATTTGCCATATAATTTTTTTGTGTTGTTGACATGATGGTAATCGCAACCGTCGTACCAATGGCTCCCGACACTTGTTGCAATGTATTCATAAGAGCCGTTCCATCCGGATAAAGATTTTTCGGCAGTTGATTCAAGCCGTTTGTCTGTGCGGGCATCATGACCATCGAAACACCAATCATAAGGAAAGTATGCATGACGACTACCATCATGATAGAAGTCTCGGTCGTCACGTTCGTCAAAGACCATAACATTACAATCATGATAATGAAGCCCGGGATCACTAATCCTCTTGGTCCGAACTTATCAAAAATGCGTCCCGTAAACGGGGACATGATACCATTAAGCACTCCTCCCGGTAATAGTACAAGCCCAGCTGAAAATGCAGCTAATGCCAGCCCAGTTTGCAGGTATAACGGTAAGAGAATCATGGAAGACATGATGATCATGAAGGTAATGAAAACGGTAATTAACCCTAACGTGAACATGGGATATTTAAAAACGCGCAAGTCAATCATCGGTCTCTCCATATTGAATTGTCTTACTGCAAACAGGAATAACGCGATAAGGCCAACAATGATAGAGGATAAAACAATGGCATTCCTCCATCCTGATTCTCCTACAATACTAAAGCCATAAACGATTCCCCCAAACCCGATTGTCGATAAAATGATGGATGGTACATCGATTTTTGGTTTGGTGATCGTAGAAACGTTTTGCATATACTTGAGACCAAATAATAATGCGATCACAAAGAACGGTAAAGTCACCCAGAAGATGTAATTCCACTTCAGATTTTCGATGATCAGACCTGAAACTGTCGGTCCGATGGCAGGTGCAAACATGATTACAAGTCCCATCAATCCCATCGTCGCTCCCCTTTTATGGATCGGGAAAATAACCAAAATGGTATTGAACATAAGCGGCAGTAAAAGACCCGTTCCGACTGCCTGGATGACGCGAGCCAGCATCAAGAGTCCGAACCCAGGTGCTATGGCTGCAAGGAGTGTACCGAAGATCGAGAACACCATTGAGGCAATGAATAATTGACGAGTATTGAACCACTGGATCAAGAGCCCGGAAACGGGAACCAGTATCCCCAAGGTTAATAAATAACCTGTTGTCAGCCATTGTACAGTGGATGGGCTGATAGTGAATTCCTGTATTAAGTCCCCTAGCGCCATATTTAAGGCCGTCTCACTGAATAACCCAATGAACCCCGCAATTAAAAATGAAATTAATATAGGGGTCGTTCTTATGACTGGGCTTTGTTGCTGTGTTGCATTTGTAGACATAAAATAATTCCTCCAATTAACCGTATCGACCAAAGCTTATAATAATGTTTCCGTATGACTTATTTATTTATCAACAATAAAGGTATTTGTTCCGCAATGGCTTGGAGAGGTTCCCCATTTTTCGCCGTTAAAGATAACAGGATGCCCCCTTCAATTAAAGCATTTATTACAATACTCAATTCCTTTGACCGTTTCTCACTATATTTCGCCTCAAGCAATTTTTTCACATAAATGGATTGCCATTCTTCTATCGCTTCTTGACAGGCCGTTCTTATCGGCTCACTTGTCGTATATGTTTCAGCCGCTATCGTACCGATCGGCAGTCCTAATAGATTTTCACTTTCACCAAAGACCTCGGATAATTGAAAAATATGAGCCTGAATGGCTTTAATAGGGTCATCGATCTCATCAAATCCCCGTTTAATTTCATTAATGACGAATTCTTTAGTATGATTGATCGCTTCAATCGCCAATTCTTCTTTGCCTTTCGGAAAATAATGATACAGCGAACCTTTTGGAATGCCACTTTCTTCAATAATGTCCTTAAGCCCTACCCCATAATATCCACGTATTCGAAAAAGTCGGGAAGCAACTTCAATAAGAATGTCTTTAGAGTTTCTTTTATCGGCCATAGCTTGATCACTCCTCATCATTATACCAACTGGTCTATTAGTACTATACTGGCATTTCATTGTTTTGTCAAAGTTGGCTGGCTTAAATACTTATACAACAAAAAGAACACCTCATAACTGGTGTTCTCTGCAAATTGGAAATCAGAATTCATTACCTTCTTTTTAAAAACGCTCCATTAATCAAACTTTTCATAATCATATTTCGTTATCTTCAAGGATTCTTGTCTTGATTTTTAAAATCAAGAATAGCAATTACAAACATGCCAAAGCTTAGCATCAGGGAAATAACTTCGAAAGTACCCATTCATACATCGCCTCCTTACATTCAGCTTTTCCTGATCAGAGATTGTCCTATACAAGAAAAACATGATGCAGTGGCATTTAAACCATAAAAAAAGCAAACCCAATTAGAGTCTGCCCTCGTACTCATCATATTCTTGGAAAATCGAAATTCCCCATTCAGTTGAATCTTTCTTTTTAACATATCCCATTGCTGTTAATAACCAAGTTTTTTTTCAACAACATTCATTAATGGTTTACCCTCAGAAAAAAGCTTTAAATTTTTCAAGAATAATTGCATCACACGATCTAGGTGTTTGGCAGAGTTGTAGGCATTATGTGGGGAAACGATGACATTTTCCAGCTGCCAGAAAGGATGATCTTCAGGTAATGGTTCTACTTCGAACACATCGAGCGCGGCCCCTGCTATGTGCCCGTTGCTCAATGATTCAATTAAATCTTCGTCCACAATCGTATTGCCACGGCCGACATTAATTAAATAACTGCCTTTTTTCATTCTATTTA
The DNA here is from genome assembly GCF_042727425.1 of Peribacillus sp. NPDC060253. Classification (NCBI taxonomy): domain Bacteria; kingdom Bacillati; phylum Bacillota; class Bacilli; order Caryophanales; family Bacillaceae; genus Peribacillus; species Peribacillus sp. NPDC060253. The sequence continues at coordinate 69,651 of NZ_JBHXAS010000010.1, read as the reverse complement.
ATCGTTCTTCATTTAAAAAATATGATGTCTCTTTCGTAAACGGGAGAGCCAAGACGACAAAATCGGACCGTGAAAGGACCTCATCCACTTGATCCATACCCATTATCAAATCAGCAGGCTCATATCCTTCGTTCCTCTTGGCGGGATTTCGGCGACAGCCAATAACGGTCATTCCAAGTGCTTTACATCGCTTTGCTATCTCAAAGCCAATGTCACCATACCCAATTATCCCCACTGTCGAATTCTCAAGGTCTGTCACAGGAATTTCAACCCATTTTTTATTCATTTGATTTCTGATCATTGTCGGCATACCTCTTGCTAACGAAAATAGCATGGCAATTGTATGCTCGGCAATCGGGACAGATGTGCAACCCTTGACATTGGTGATGGTGACATCTCTGTTTTGAATATCTTCATTAAGCATGGCCTCCACTCCCGCACTGTCTGAATGGACCCATTCAATCTTTGGAGCCTTTTTAAGAATGCTGAGGTTATCATGAAGTCCCATCGTATAAAGAACATCAAACTTAGATAGATCTACGGCTGGCTGTGGTTCAGGTTCGCCGAATTCCCATGGTTCGACAACGACATCAGAACAAAACTCCTTCAACTCATTGATGTATTTCTCGGGTATATCGACCCTTATATAAAGTGAAGGAGCTGCTTTCTTTGATTCTGACATGATAATACCTCCTCAAGAACCTACGATTCCTTTTTCTTTAATTAATGAGATGTCAAGTCGAAATGCCATGCTGTGCTTTATGATCAATTCAAGAAATCTGGTTGCTCTTTTCTAATTCTATCCCAAAGTGGTTGAAAACTCAGCCAGCCTTCATATTCCGTGCCCGTTTGTTCTGCTGTTAATTTTGCATACTCCTCCTCTATAAAAATAGGCTTACCGACAGATTCGGCCATAATCTGCGCTTGACATGAACGTTCCATCGTTATGAACCACCAAGCAGCTGAATCTACAGATTGGCCCACCGTAAGCAGACCATGGTTGCGGAGGATGACTGCTTTGTGTTGACCTAAAGCCCTAGCGATGCGTTTCCCTTCTTCAGATGCATAAACCACACCAGTAAAATCATCGAACAATGCATGGTCTTTATAGAATTGGCAGGCATCTTGCGTAATCGGATCTAGCAGTCTCCCTAAAGAAGACCATGTCTTTCCATATACCGAATGTGCATGTGCCGCTGCAATGGCATCCGGTCGTGCTTTATGGATTTCCGAATGAATGGCAAAGGCAGCACCATTCACCGAATGTTCCCCCTCTACAATATCACCTTTATGATTAACCAATATAAGATCGGAAACCGAAATTTGACTAAAATGCATCCCAAACGGATTGACCCAGAAATGGTCTGTATATTTAGGATCGCGGACCGTAATATGGCCAGCTATCCCTTCATCGAAACCAAACTTTGAAAAAAGACGGAAGGAAGCTGCCAACCGTTCTTTCCTGTGATTACGCTCTTCTTCCATTGTATCGAATGTCGCGGGTTGCAGGGAAATTATCTTTGTCATATTTCTTTCCTCCTCGATTCTTTTTCTGCTTTTTTAGGTGAACCATCAATTAGCCAAGGTGTCCATATCCGTTTTCTCCTTTACCTCTTGCTTTACCTCATTATTGGGACTTAGGAAAGTAAGGGTAGTGATGACGACAAAACTAGTAGCGAGTCCGTATAGAATGGGTTGAGTGGAGGAAGGCCCATTAATGACCAATCCCACAATAATAGCGATCATGCTAGCCAGAATGGAGTAGAAAGCGGCTGTAGCCGTAACTCTCTTCCAAAAGAATCCAAGAATGATTGGAAAGAACACAGCTCCGGATAAGATTGCGTAAGCCACATCCAGTGCAACTAAAATATCTTGAATCCATATCGAAACGATTATGGCCAATACACCAATCGTTAAAGTTGTAATCCTAGAAGTTCTTAAAAATTGACGTTCACTCATCCCTGAACCGAAATATTTTTTAATGATGTCATTAACAACTAAAGTGGATGAAGCGAGCAATGTTCCTGAAGCAGTGGACATTAGGGCTGAGACTACACTTGCAATGACAATGCCCAGTAGACCTACAGGCAGGGTTTCCATCGCTATACTAGTAAATGCAGTTTGTGGATCGCCTAAATTAGGAAGGATAATGAAAGCACACATTCCAATGATACTGATTGCAATCGCGTAAAAAACGCTATATATTCCAGCTCCAACCGTTCCTCCTCGAGAAACCGCTTTGGTTCGTGCGGTAAAAAGTCGCTGCCAAATATCTTGTCCTACGACTACCCCTAAGGTAAATAGTAAAAAATATTGAAAAATTGTCTCTCCGCCAATGTTGCCTAACTCAAAATGTGAGGCTGGGAGATTTTCTTGAATTGAACTCCACCCTCCTGCTTTAGAGATGCTCATTGGAAGCATGATAAAGAAAATCCCGATCGTCATGATGACGAATTGCACGACATCGGTCATGGTGACTGACCACATTCCTCCTAATATTGTATAAAATAAAACGATCCCACCCCCGACTATCATGGAAACCGTTAAATTCCAACCAGCCAAAACATGTAATATCGTCCCCATCCCAATCACTTGCGTTACAGTCAGCATGAATGTATAGATAACCGAGACCAATGCACTGATTAATCGCGTTTGAGAATTGTAACGCTTCTCAAGCATTTCACTGATCGTCAGTACTTTTAAATCAAAGATCTTATTTGTTAAAAACAATCCGATTGCGATAATCCCGAGTCCGATCATCACTACTAACCAAATACCGGATATCCCAAACTGATAACCTAACTTTGCTGTTCCAAGTGTAGAAGCGCCCCCTAATATCACAGCAGCCAAACAGGATAAATACATAAAATGACCGAGATTACGCCCTGCTACAATGAAATCATCTGCTGTTTTTGCCCGTCTAGATCCAATTACTCCCACTATGATTAAAACAGAAAAGTATAGAATCATGATCGATATATCCAAAATATGCATGTACACATCTCCTTTTAAGGTTGTTTTATTTTATATCCCTTTTTTGTTAAAAGATGGAAGGAAGAGGTTTTTCTCCAACCCCTTCCACTTGAATGAAAACTAGTTGTTAAGCTGCGTTTCCAAATCTTCCACTTTCTGTTTCCCCTCCAGTTTTCCTTTTTTGGCGAGAGCGATTAGTGTAATGAATTCATAGACAATATTAGCCGCGGCGGCAGCGGTGATTTGTCCATGATCGTATGCAGGTAAAACCTCAACAAGATCGAATCCGACAAAATTTATATTCGTCAATCCTCTTACAAAGCTTAAAGCATCATCAATGCTGGCCCCTGAAACTTCCGGTGTCCCCGTTCCCGGTGCATAAACGGGATCTAAAAAATCAATATCAAAAGATAAAAAGACAGGGCCGTCCGCAACTCGCTCGTGAATGACCTCTAGCATTTTTTCGACACCGATTCGTTTATAATCGTTCGTCGTATAAACACCCAAGCCTAAATCCCGAGCGTCCTGAAGGTCTTCCGGCCCGTACAGACCGCCCCTCATACCAATTTGGAGAGATCGCGATACATCGATGAGACCCTCTTCTATTGCGCGGCGAAAAACGGTTCCATGATTGTACTTTTGATCGAAATAACTATCCCACGTATCTGAGTGAGCATCGAATTGAAGCAGGGCAACCGGTCCATGTTTTTTTGCGATTGCACGCAGCTCCCCTAGAGTGATAGAATGATCGCCTCCTAATGAAATGGGAATGATCCCTTTTTCAATGACAGGAGTAAGCTCTTCCTCGATCTTTTTATACGTTTCTGAAATATAGCCCGGTATGATCGGAATATCCCCATAATCAATCCCTGATATATAATCAAAAATATTAATATCTTGTTCTGGATTATAAGGGCGTAAAAGGATGGAAAAATCGCGAATGGCTTCCGGTCCGAATCTCGCACCCGTTCTAAATGATTGCCCGGAATCAAATGGAATACCCGTAATGACAAAATCCATATGTTCATCTACCTGTTCAACAAATGGAAGCCGCATGAACGTACGAACTCCGCAAAAGCGGGGCGATTTGAATGAGTCTTTCGGTTGATACTTCATCATGTTACATCCTCCTAAATTTTCTTTATTCATTCCAAAGCTTTGAATAAGCGTTCGGAATTTTTAATCATACCTTTTACTTAAGCAAGATTCGCGCCAACTATTTCCCTGCCATTAATGAGGATTGTCGTTATCCTTTTACATCATTTGATTAAAAACTTAATCAATTTCATATTTTTTGATTTAATTTTTGATTATTCCGACTTTTTGATTTATATTTTAATTAAGCAATATCCCTATATCCAAAGGAGTGGAATTCATGTACGACGGAATGCTCGAGGAAGAATTAAATAAGATCATTGAAACATCGAATAATAACATCCTCATTACCGATCAGGATGGAATCATTCTGTATTCCAATCCAAAGCTTTGGGAGATTTATGGTATGGAAAGTGACTCTTACATCGGAAAATCCGTCTATCAATTAGAAAAAGAAGGACTTCTAACTCCTTCCATTAACGCACTGGTTTTAAAAGAAAAGAAAGCGCAGCGGATCATGCAACAAACAAAAACGGGTCATGTTGTCATGTCGACAGGCTATCCCATTTTTAATAAGGAAGGCATTCTCGTTAGGGTAATCAGCTATGGTCAGGATCAAACCGAGATCCTGCAATTGCAAGATCAATTTGCGCAATTACAACGAAAGGTAAAGGGCTATCAAACGGAAGTCGAGGATTTAAGAGAAAAGGAATTGGATTACCATGACATGAATGCTAGAAGTTATGAAACAAAGCATCTCTTAAAAACGATCCATAATGTTGCAAAAACCGATGCGACGATTCTCTTATTAGGACCATCTGGTGTAGGGAAAAGTACATTTGCTCGCGCCGTTCATGATCAGAGCAACCGAAAGAAAGAACCTTTTATTGAAGTGAATTGCAGCACGATACCTGATAGCTTGTTCGAATCAGAAATATTCGGCTATGAACCTGGTTCATTTACAGGGGCAAACAAACAAGGACGGCAGGGCATGATTGAACAGGCTGATAGCGGAACTCTTTTCTTAGATGAAATCGGGGAACTCCCACTTGCCATGCAAGCCAAATTACTGAATGTATTGCAGGAAAAAAAGATAAAGCGTATCGGTGGAAAAAAAGAAAACCATATTAATTTCCGTCTGGTTGCCGCAACAAATCAAGATTTAAAGAAAATGGTAAGTGAAGGCAAGTTTAGGCTAGACTTATATTATCGATTGAATGTGATTCCCATCCAAATTCCGGCTCTACATGAACGTAAAGAAGATATACCTCTCTTAATACAGCATTACTTACAGAAGATCAATGATAAATACCGGAAATTTAAAAAATTCCATCCAACGACTTATGAAGTTTTGACTCATTATAATTGGCCAGGAAATATTCGAGAATTAGAAAACTTAATTGAACGATTAATCCTCACAATTGAAGAAACCAATATATATCCTGATCACCTTCCCCAATCCATCACAGGGCAAATGGAACAGCCTGAAGATTCCACTTTCCTTGAAATCGAACAGGAATGTGAGGAGAAATTCGATTTAAAGCAGACACTGGAAAAAATTGAAATGCAACTGATTGCAAAAGCATGGAAACAATGTAAAACCACATACGAAATGGCAGATCATCTGGGAATCAGTCAGCCAACAGTCATCTATAAATTAAAGAAATACAAAAAATATTTTTAGATTCGGTTTGAGGTCCCCTCGAAACCATGCATGGACCTTGGCTTTTAGTAATAGTTGCCATTCAAGCTAAGGGCGATTATAAAACTATGTATGCTCGCGGTCAAAATACTTCAATCGATAAAAAAATCCATATTCAAGTTGAATGGGATTCACAAATATCACATTTCCATATTATTAATGTTAAAGCTTACATTAATTCAAACGAATGATTGTAAGTGATGCCCCTGCCCTACCTGTTAAAACAACGGTAGCCAAAAATAAATCAGGTTTTTTTAATTATTTTTCACATACAAAAAGGCTCCCATAAAAGGAAGCCTTCATTTACTAACATGGCAATCTTGCCGAAAATTTTTATGCATTCAAGCTTTTTTCCTTGTAAACACTTTTTTTCGGATTTTTTATAACATTCTATCTTCTTTACACTTTAAAACATGGATGGGTATGGAAATGGACTAGAAATTCAATTAATGTTTTTTCGACAAGTGATTACCTCTTCGTGTAATCGAAATCCCAGCTAAGATATAAACCAATCTTGGTTCTATATGAACTAACCATTACTTTAAAGATATCGTTAACGATATTTTTGAATATTAATATTTCTTGTCTTAATGGACTTTGGCATTGGTATTCCAGCTATTCTTAGAGCTACGCCCCTTTAATTTCTAAACGATCTTCCTGTCTCCATTCTAAAAAATAAAAGATATTTTACTATATCAACAGACTAGGAATTACATAACCTATTCCGAGATGAATTCATCAACAAAAAGAGGCACCCATAATGGGAGCCTGAATTTTAGTGAAGGTAAAGTTATTGTATGTGAACCGCCACGATTCCGCTTCTCTATGCGGCACGATAATTGAAATGACGATAACCACTTTTTTTCACCATCCTTCCTCTCCATGACCCCTTCCCTGTTTCACCACTTTGTCTGCATTGCCATCTTATCAATCGAGACAGCTCCAATTGTCAATAATTGAAGTTTTTCATAAGGGCCCTCTCGGAATTAAAACTAAAATGCCAAAACAAAATAAAAATGAATCAGGAAGTTATACAGCTCTTCCTGATTCATCTTTTATTTTCTTTGATTACTTTTTATCTTTACGACTTTTGGGAACATAGTCATTCAGTTTGTTAAATAAAGAAGTAATGTAGGAGTTGAGTTCGAATCGATCCTCCTGAACAAATTCTGCTAACGACACTCCATTCTTTTTCATTTCTTTTCCCCCTTTTAGCATTTCATCCTGATGCATAAACCTTTTGCCTCTTATGCCTATAGCTTTTGACATTGGCGCCCTTACATTAAAAATCTCTTGGATCTTCTCTCCGTCGTTCTCTTTATCTGACTATTATACAAGAAAGCGCTTACAATGTAAAATATTATAATACTATAGATTCCTATTAACGAAGAATGTTTCAGCTAAAAAAATTTCATCTTCATCTTACATATATTATCAAGCTTCACTGGCTTTTCGTGCACGGGAGCTTTTCGTTTACATCATAACTACTTGTCTTTTTTGCAGTGTGCAAAATTTCATGAAATGCTCTTCAATATTTCAGTTAAACGTATGAACTCTTCCTTATCACGATTCTTCAATGAGTCATCGATGGCTTTTTCGATTTGTGCTTTTCGGTAATCACTAAGCGCCTTTTTTAAAACCATCTCAGCCATCTCTTCAGGTTCCAGTGATGTTCCAGGCAATTGCTTCTCCATACGAAACCAACTCCTTAACCTTTTTTCTATTATACTAAGTAACTTGGAGATTATTATCTATTTATTAAAATGTTATCCTTTCCACTTTTTTCATTTCCTTATTCACATGATTCCCACATCGCCACTCTTCTATACATAAAAAATACTAAATGATCAAATTGAATCTTATGATCCTCAGGAGTTAAAACTTTTTCCTTTTACTTAAAACTACACTTATTTTATCCGTGAGCGCTGATCTCATTTTTCCATTACTTTAGAATTAATTATATTCCAATACAGGTGAAATAAGCTATGTTAAACGTTTCATTTTTTCAGAAAAATCAGATATATATATTGACGGATATGGATAACCTCTCTAAAATAATCTAAATAATCCATTTTTTTACTTATATTCACCAGCCATCCATTTTGTTCATGTAAATGTACACTCTTCGATGTAAGCGTTTTTTTACAAATGAAAACAATATTAAAGGAGCATTTCCCATGAAAAAAAGCCGAGTTCTTTTCGCTAGTTTAGCTGGTTCCGTTATTGAGTGGTATGATTTCTATTTATATGGGACAGCGACGGGATTAGTTTTTACAACACTATTCTTCCCCAATCAAGATCCAGCGATATCACTTCTTCTTGCCTTTGTCACTTTCGGGGCAGGTTACGCGGCCCGTCCAATCGGGAGCATCCTATTCGGACATATGGGTGATCGCATTGGACGGAAGGCGGCACTCATGTTCACCCTCATTGGTATGGGCGGAAGTTCAATGCTTATCGGGGTTCTGCCCACCTATGCCCAGGTTGGTCTGGCAGCCCCCGCCATCTTGGTGGTGCTGAGATTGATTCAAGGGATTTCCTTGGGAGGTGAATGGGGCGGGGCCATCCTATTGGCAACGGAATCTGCCCCAAAGGGGGTCCGTGGGTTATATGGATCCATTCCCCAACTAGGGGTACCCATTGGTTTAGTTGCCGGTTCGTTCAGCCTTACCCTTATTAGTTCTTTGACTACCGATGCCCAATTTTTATCTTGGGGTTGGCGGATTCCTTTCCTTTTAAGTGGTGTACTGATCGCATTGGCAATCTGGGTAAGGAGTGGAATTGAAGAAACGGAAGAATTTCAAGCGCAGAAAGATAGCGGTGATCTTGCGAAGATTCCCATTATTGACACGTTGAAGCATGATTGGAGAAGTGTAATGCAGGTGATCGGACTAAAAATCGGGGACGGGTTCTTCAATGTATTCATCATGTCCTATGTTCTCGTCTTTACCACAATGTATTTTGGATATTCACGAGATTCAGCCCTGACCGCTTTAACGATTGGCTGCGCTACAATGCTCATTACCATTCCCGTCATTGGTTACATTTCTGATTTCATCGGTCGAAAAATCATCTATGTGTGTGGCCTGATACTCCTTTTCGTCTTGTCTATCCCCTACTTCACTATGATCGGACAAGGGATAGGCTGGTTCTACTTTATGCAGGCAGTTGTACTCGGCGTTGTTTGGGGAGCGATTTTTTCTACACAAGGAACATTATTCTCAGAGCTCTTTCCAGCAAAAGTCCGTTATACGGGATTATCTGTCGGATATCAGGTCGCGGCAGCCATTGCCGGTTTCGGTCCTCTCATTTGGACCACCATGGCGGATTCATATGGTCCATCCCCTTTGGTATTTGGCGGATTCATGATGGCTGGTCTCGCAATCTCCCTAGCGCTTTGTCTATTAATACCGCAATCCAGTAGAATCATCGAAAAAGATCAAACTCTAAAACCCAACGAGCTGGATTTGAACTGATACTCAAACTATGAAATAAATAAAACCATAGGCTGCATGTTCCCATCACCGGGATATGCAGCCTATGGTTTGTTAGAATGGCTTGAACATATTCAAATGCTTGTTAATCCTTAAACCTTACATCCTACAACCTCTAAAAGATCTGTCAGCTTGCTGATTTCATAGGTTGGCTTGATACCCGAATTATTATCCTTTTGATGGGGATTGTACCAGCATGTATCCATTCCATAATTCAATCCCCCCTGTATATCAGAGGTCAAGGAATCACCCACGATCAACGCTTTCGATTTTTCTGTAATCATTAACTTTGAAAATGCATAATCAAAAATCCCTCTTTCAGGCTTCTGAAACCCAGCCTCTTGGGAAACAATCAAATGCTCAAAAGTCTGGCAGAGAGGGGAACCCCCGATTCTTGCCGTCTGCACAGTCGTAAAGCCATTGGTGATAATCGCCAGCCGGCATCCTTCAAGATTCCTGCAAACTTCTGCAGCCCCTGGTACTAGGTGGATTTCCTTGCTCAAATATCTTAGATACGCTTGGCTGAACGCATCCGCATGGATTTTAAGCTCATGCTTCAGGAACAACCGTTTGAATCTTTCCACTCCCAAATCTGTTAAATGAATAATGCCCTGTTCCAAATCTCTCCATAATACCCTACTGATTTCTTGATAACTTCCCTCATACTCCTCGACCCCTGTTGGCAACCCAAACTCTAGAAAGGTATTGTGCAGTGCCCTTTTTTCCGATATGCCAAAGTCTAGCAATGTATCATCCACATCAAAAAAGATAATCTCGTATTTCATCGCTGCCTCCAATAATCAGTTTAGTCCAACTTAACACAAATCTATTTTTTTCGTCACTACGTTCACACAGATAATGTCACTATCGTAAGGGTAAAAAGTGATTACTATCTGCTTCTCCATTTCTCTTTCATGCTTGGTCCACTACAAAAAGGGATAGCTTCATACGCTATCCTTTTTGTAGTGCTTTGTATCATTTTCAGAGGCTGCCTCCCTAGAGGGCTATAAACCTGGCACTTGCTTCCTAATGATCATGAGATGATGATTCGTTTGACCGGTTCTTCTTCCTGAATCGTTTGTTGATCTTTTCTTGTGAAAGCACTGACAGCAAGCATCACGATAAGGTTCAAAGTAATGGCAACAATTCCTATATCAAGATCTTGTATGAAGTGTGGTGCCTTCGGAAATAAAGTGGCCATTGTTGCCTCTGCCAGCGTAAAGTAAGCAACCAAAACCACCCCTAAAATCATCCCTACAGAAGCTCCAGCTTTGCTGACCGGATTTCTCTTAAGCAAACTGAATGCTAAAGGTGGGAAAAGTTGCAGGACAAAACTGTAAGCCATGGTTAATAACGCTATCATCGTATTACCTCCATAAAAGGTAAAGATTAAGGAGACTAATGATACGATTGGAACAAATATACGGGTTAGTTTGGCAAGCTGCTCATTCGATGTATCAGGCTTGACCGCTTTATAAATATTCTTTGATAAAATAGTGGCTGCCGTCAGAATCAACATCGAACATGGTACAAGTGCTGCAAGCATACCTGCCGCTCCGACAACTCCGACAATCCAAGGAGGGAAAGCGTCTTTCGCGATTTTAAATAAGGCAAGGTCCGTATCTCCGCCTTGTAAATTCGGTATCTGTAAAACGGCCGTGAAACCGATAAAAAGAATAAATACTAGAATGATTTGATACAGTGGTAAAATGGCAGAGTTCCTGCGCAGAGCTGATTCGTTTTGGGAAGATAAACTCGCCCCAAAGCAATGTGGCCACATATATTGACCCAATGCGATGATCAAGCAAAGGGAAATATACCAAGAGATGCTAAGCCCTTCATCCGGAAGCAATAAGAATCCCGGTTTTGTTGCTTCCAGAGTTTCGAACATCGGTTGTATACCGCCGAAGTAATGTATTGGCAAATAAATGCCCATAAATAGAATAACGACAAGAATGAGGATATCTTTCAATACAGCCGTCCACGCCGAACCGTGAATTCCTGACACATATACGAAAACAGTTACGCAGAGCATTCCGATCCAAACAGCAACCGTGGGGGGAATCAATCCATATGACGCTTCGGAAACGATGATCTGAAAGCCTTTTAATTGTAAAACGATGTAGGGAATCATTGAAAGGACTCCAATAACAGCAACCAGTAGTCCCAATGACTTGCTGTTATACTTTTTTGTAAAAAAGTCAGATTGCGTCAGCACGTTATGTTTTTTCGCATAGCGCCAAATAGGGGGCAAAATCCAAAAAGGGACGATATAAGTAAGAGCGCAAAATATATAAATAGTGGGGCCACCCATACGGTAGGCAGCTCCGCTGGCTCCAAGAAACACAAAAGTCGAAAACATCTCTCCCGCCATCAGGACAAACATGATTAAAGAACCGAAGCTCCTCCCCCCGACAGCCCACTCATCAAGCTTCATCTCCCTCCCTTTCTTTGCGCGGATACCTAAGTAAAAAGCCAAGACAAGGGTCATGATGATGATTAATATGGAACTGTTCATTTATTCTCCTCCTGTCTATCAAAGATCACACTGCTAATATAAAGGCAGATGGATGTTAAAATAAGCCAGGCTGCAGCCCAAAAAATAATGAAAGGTAAACCGAATATATACGGTTCCACACGGTTAACCACAGATAATGAGCCAATTGCGGGTATGATGCTGAGCAGCACAATGATTTTTTTCAATTGAATTCCCCCTCTTATGTTAATGAAACGATCCATTGAAGGCGCTTTAAATTATGGTTGCAATAATCTCGTTCCTAAAAACAACTCCATCGCGACATTAACCTTCGCTACTATACCATTCAATAGAAAAAACATTAAGAAATTTCAAACTATTAATAACGGTTTTTAATAGTCCAAGGTTACAGATCCATTTCCAGTACAAGCTTCTACTTCTCGGCTCACAATTACATCAAGGATGCCTGAATCCATCTAATGGATTCACGATCCCCCTTCATTTTATTAATTGCAAGTTTTATGCCAAGGATTTCAGACGTAAAGACAAGAACTCCACCTACTACTATTCTTATAAATACTAGAGAAGTAAGGCTTTAATCATCTGCTTTTTGAGTTTTAATCACCTCACCCGAACTGTAATTCACTCATAGAACTGGTTGTAATGGTAAAAATGTAATTCTTCGAGCATTTTCTCCCCCTTCACTTATCATGAATTTTTCCTCGTAGGTATGATTGGCAAAAGAATATGAGACGGAAATTCCTGGCTATGATAGATCGTTTGCCTGGCGGTTTTTGTTTCACTGCTTTCAATCATTGATTTCCCTGTATTCGGATTTGGTGCATATTGTGGAAAACTGCTTGATGAAACCTCAAGCAAGATTCGATGTCCTGGAAGAAAAACATTGCTTGTCGCCCACAAGTTAATTTCGTATTCAACGATTTCGCCTCTCAGTTCCTTTTCTGCCTGATTGCCGTTCCGGTATTTGGCGTTGACGATTCCCTCGGTTAAGATAATCGCGGTGCCATCCGGCGATTCATCCACAAGCTTTGCCGTAAAATCGGTGTCCACTGCATCAGTTGATGCAAACAACTTCACTTTAACCGGTCCAGTTACTTCGAGTGCTTCTTGCAACGGATCAGAAGTATAAACGAGCACGTCGTTCCTCTTTTCGATTACGCTCTGATCATATGGCCCCATTGTAAGTGGACCGGAAAAAAGCGTGGCTCCACCTTTTGTGGGGACAGGTTTTTTGGGATCATATATATATGAATCAGCCGTATCCTCCGCTTGCATACCTTTTCGTAAGCAACCATCGCCTGTTTTCGTATTCGCTTTTCCCATACTGTGCAAATAGTAACTCGTATATTCAGTCCGTTCAAGCGGCCATTCCATTTCATTGCGCCACTCATTAATCCCCATTACAAAAATTTTCACGGGTGGTTCCTTCTCAATGCCATTGCTGACTCCTTTCAACCAGTGATCAAACCAGCGAATATGTAGGTTGGTCATATCTTCTTCAAGGTTCATCCACTCCCCAGATGCGTGCACACCAAAAGAACGTTCACCCTGGATAGAGGAAAAGTGGCCATGGCCCCAGGGTCCAACAATAAGTTTTTGTTTATTGCTTGATTGGTCATTCACCTTGTTCATTTCCACGTAATTCTCCAGAGTAGGGCCGATAAAACAATCATACCAACCACCCATATGATAAGCAGGAAGCTGTAACCTATCATATTTATCAGCAATACTGGAATCTTGCCAGTAGGATTCGTCTTCAATTGGGTGCTTCAAATGTTCAAAGAAAAAATTATCTTCTTCCAGAACTTTTAATGGCGGCCAATCATTAATTGGTGCATACGAATACCAATCCTCAATATTATTGAGGGAGTCAGCAAGCTTCCGGACAGCTGAAGTCATGTCCACACTTTTTTCAAATTTCCGCTTCAGCAAATCAGGCAAAATCGATTCCAATGTCCACGTTTCAAATAGTCCGAGAGCAAAGGCACCATTACGGTAAACCGTTCCATTTCTTTGATCATTCAGTGTCATTGCCGGAAAGATGGCGACTAAATGCGGAGGCTTTTTTTCTGCAGCCAGCAGCTGTGTATATCCATAATACGATAGGCCAAACATACCCACTTTTCCGCTGGAATACGAGAGTGAAGCTGCCCATTCCACCGTGTCATATCCATCATTTGCTTCCTGGCTGAATGGCTGGAACTCCCCTTCTGACTTAAAGCGTCCTCTCACATCCTGAATGATGACGACGAATCCATTTTCAACAAGACGGTGGGTGTCCAAATAACGATGGGAATAAAGCGGTAAGTCCTTACTGTACGGAAGCCTTGTCAATAACACTGGAAATTGTCCAGTAGAATTAGGTCTGTATACATCCGCATAAAGTACGGTACCGTCCCTCATAGTGCATGGAACATTTTTTTTAACAATTATTTCAACTTGTTTCATCTGACTGCTCCTTAGCTCTATCATGGATTTGAGTTACTTTAGACTCATTACAATGATTAACAACAATCTTCTTCATACTGTAAAACAAAGAGACCAAGTGCTTTTCATTCCAAGCCTTGGCCTCTTCCTTTTGTATATACCTAATGGGTTCTGGTATCGGCTTCATACTTGGTGCATTCTTTTATTATGACCATTCAATCACCTTGGTCGATCATTTATCTTTTCACCGTCATACCTTTGGATATAATGATTGACTCGATGATTTCCGCTACCCTGTCTCCCACTTCGGAAGTGGAGGCCGTGCCATTCATATCGGGGGTGAGCACCTGATTTTCCAGCAGAAGTTGCTCAATCGCCTCAAGAACAGTCTTTCCAAGAGATTCATAGCCAAAAAAATCGAGCATTTGACTTGCTGACCAAATGGAGGCGAGCGGGTTTCCAATACCCATGCCTGCAATGTCTGGAGCTGAACCGTGAATTGGCTCGAACATCGAAGGATATTCCCTCTCAGGATTAATATTGGCACCGGCTGCAAGCCCGATTCCCCCAGCAAGTGCAGCCCCTAAATCCGTTAAAATATCACCGAACAGGTTCGAAGTCACAACGACTTCAAAGCGTTTCGGGTCTTTGATCATCAACATCGCCGCTGCGTCGACAAGATATGAAGCCGTTTCAACTCCAGGATAGTCCCTGCTCACTTCTTCAAATACCTGATCCCAGAAAACCATCGAATAATTAAGGGCGTTCGCTTTAGAAATGCTCGTCAGCGATCTGCCTTCTTTTTTCGCGGTTTCAAAAGCATAACGGATGATCCTTTCCGTGCCTTTACGTGAAAACACCCCATTTTGCAAAACCACTTCATGTTCCTGCCCTTTAAACAGCCAGTCTCCTGCGCCTGAATACTCGCCTTCACTGTTTTCGCGGATGAACAGCATATCAATATCTTCACGTTGCACATCTACGAGAGGCAAGTGAGCCCCTTTTAACAGTGTCACAGGTCTGATATTGACATACTGATCAAAGCTTTTACGGATTTTCAACAATAGCTCCCATAGTGAAATATGGTCTGGAACGCCCGGAAATCCGACCGCCCCCAAATAAATCGCGTCAAACGCTTTCAGCTTATCGATCCCATCATCATCCATCATTCTACCATTTTCGGCATAAAATTCGCAGCCCCATGGGAAGTATGTGAAATCCAATTGAAAACTGGAATCCAGTTCAGCCACTTTTTTTAATACTTTTATCCCTTCATTAATCACTTCAGGTCCAATGCCATCTCCTGCGATGACCGCTATTTTGAATTGTTTCATAAATGATCTCCTCGATTTTTAGTCTTGGTTCCAAACGACCAATTTCATTTCAGTCATTTCTTCCACGGCGTATTTTATGCCTTCACGACCAGTCCCGCTTTCTTTTACACCGCCGTATGGCATTTGATCGACACGATAGGTTGGCACGTCATTGATGATTACACCGCCTACGTGTAATTCACGTGATGCGTACAAAGCGTTTTTCACATTGTTTGTGTATATTCCTGCCTGCAAGCCAAAGCGGGAATCATTCACAGAATCAATCGCTTCCTTCACTGAACTCACTTTATTTACAATGACAACCGGAGCAAATGCTTCCTGGCATGAAACTTTTAGCCGATGATCCGCATCGGTAATTATGGTCGGTTCAAGAATGTCGCCTTGCAATTTTCCACCTGCTGCAATTGTTGCCTTGCTTCCTTTAGTTTCATCAATCCAGCCCAGTACACGGGTCGCTTCTCCTTTGGAGATCAGGGCGGAAATATACGTATCCGGATCCAATGGGTCGCCAATTCTAAGCTTTTTCGCAGCTGCAGTGAATTTCGCTACAAACTCTTCATACACTTCTTCATGTGCATATACACGTTGCAGTGAAATACAAACTTGCCCCTGATTGGAGAAGGCACCCATGATGCAACGATCGATAATTTGATCAACTTCAATGTCTTTATCAATGATTAAAGCAGAGTTCGAGCCAAGCTCCAGAGTCGTCTTTTTCAGGCCGGCTTTGCTCCGGATGCCGATTCCAACACTTGGGCTTCCGGTGAATGTCACCATGCTTACTTGGTCGTTTTCAACAATCACTTCTCCGACCGTGCTGCCGGGACCTGTCACTACATTTAATGCGCCAGCCGGCAGACCCGCTTTTTCAAAAATATCTGCGATGAAAAGTGCGGACAGCGGAGTTTGCGAAGCTGGTTTCAAAACGATGGTGTTTCCAGCAGCAATGGCCGGACCGACTTTATGCGCCACCAAATTCATCGGGAAGTTGAACGGAGTGATGGCACCAATGACCCCGATCGGCTCTCTTAACGTGTAACCAATTCGGCCAACCCCGCCAGTGGCTGCATCAAAAGGAATCGTTTCACCGTGAATCCTTTTAGCTTCTTCAGCCGAGAACTTATACGTCTCAATGGTTCTCCCAACTTCCGCTTTTGCGAACATGATCGGTTTGGCTGATTCACGGGATATGATTTCTGCCGCTTCTTCCGCATTCTCCATTAATAACGTGGCAACCTTCTCCAATATATCCGCCCTTTGATAAGCGGGCATTTTTGCCATGACTTCGCGAGCGTTGTAGGCAGCTCCAATCGCCTTTTCCGTCAGCTCTTTATCCGCCATGGCTATTTGGGCGATTTCTTCCCCGGAATAAGGGGAAAATAGAGGAGCATAGCTTTCCGTTTCCACTTTTTCACCATTGATCATCAAAAATTGTTTCATCGATTTCACTTGATTCTCTACTCTACTCATTTAGGGCCTCCAATACCATTTCATGAAATTGAACAATTGCTATTTCCGAAGAGGAATATCTACCTTTGTTAAAGGCACGGGAACGGAAACCTATTTGTTCCAGCTCTACAAGTTCCACATCTTCCTGTCGGACTTGTTCGGCAAAAGCAACAAGGTCTTTCTCTTCCTGAGTCAAATTCTCATCGCGGAAATAATAGGTGTAAACAGCCAAAGTCGTTTCGTGATCAATCGGCACCATTTGAATGGTAGCCATATTTCCGGGACCCGGATAAATGGTCAACATCAGGTTAGGCCACAGCCAGAAAAAAGAGCCGCCTTGCATTTCCGCCTTATTTAAATCGACCGTTCCGTAATTTTTATCCGGTTTTACCATTGAGCCTTGCAGTGAATAGTTATCACATGTAATGATTTGGTAATCTTCCATATCGAGTGCTGCAACAAAGCTTGGATGAGCTACATGGCAATGGTCACATTCTAAATAGTTATCTATGAACGCTTTCCAGTTTGCCTTAATCACCCTGGTTTTTTGGCCTGTTCTTTTTAACTCACTTAAAAATGGATATTTACTTAAACGGTCAAAGAAATCACCGTACGATTCGCTAAGCGGTTTTGCATTATCATCCAAGTTGACAAAAATTAAAGATTCCAGGATTTCCATGCGAACGGAGCGTAAACAGGCATCTTGTACACAGGCTGCATCTTCGCCTTTAAAATTCGGCGCTTTGTTCAATTTCCCATCCAATTTGAATGTCCAACCATGATAACTGCATTGTAGAATTTTCTTCTTGCCTGAGTCACTTTTTTCAAGCTTAGTCGCACGATGGGGACAAACGTTATAAAAGGCGCGGATCACCTCATCTTGTCCGCGGGTCACGATGATCGGCTCGTTAGCTACTTCTGTCGTAAAGAAAGCTCCCACTTTTTCCAATTGGCTGACGTGTCCCACAAGCTGCCAAGTTTTAGAGAATACTAGATCGATTTCCTTTTCGAGTACTTTAGGATCCGTGTATTTGTCATATGTCAATGTTCTTTCAAAACTACGATTTGCTAAATTTTCCACCTTGTTAAAAGCCATCATTCATTTCCCCCTAAAATAAAATATGATTACAAGCTTTCCTGAACTTAATAGAAACGGTTATTTCTTAATGGATTCATTTCCGCCGAGTTAACTGGCTGTCACTGGTATATTGGCAAATGGTTCCGCACCCAACTTAATCGAATCTGTCGGACAACCATCAAAGGCGTCTTCCAAGTCCTCTTCCAATTCTTCCGATACTTCCGTTATCCCTCTGTTTGCATCCAGGATTGAAAAAGCGATACCTTCATCGTCATAATCAAAAATTTCCGGTGCCGTCGCTCCACAAGCCCCGCAAGCGATGCATGTCTCCTGGTCAACCACTGTGTATTTAGCCATGTGGATTCCCCCTTTTTACATAATTAAACGGTCGAGGTGCTTTTCTCTTTTCCCCCCATTGTGCTCGTACTGTGAAGCGGCTGAACTTTCGCTCTTGGATCGATATAAACTTTCGCATTACTCACAGCTGTAGGCGCTTCACCGAACCCGCTAGCAATCAGCTTCACCTTTCCTTCGTACGTACAAATATCTCCTGCCGCGTATATGCCCTTGATATTCGTTTCCATTTTAGAGTTGACAACAATGGAATTATTTTCAAGTTCAAGACCCCAATCCTTTATTGGGCCTATTGATGATACGAATCCATAATTGACAAGAACGTCATCGACTTCCATTTCAAGCGGCTTTCCACTCTTCGCATCCGTCACAATCACTTTTTCTATATTTTCATCTCCGATCAGTCCGGCTGGGAGATAAGGAGTCAAGACCTCCACCTTGGATTGTTTCAAACGCTCTACACTGTGTTCATGTGCACGAAATTTATCCCTGCGGTGGATAAGTGTCACTTTTTCCGCTATCGGTTCAAGCATTAGCGACCAGTCGACCGCTGAATCACCGCCACCAAACACAACAACTCTCTTATCAGCGAATTGGCTCATATTCTGGACGAAATAATGAAGGTTGGCTTTTTCAAACCTTTCTTCGCCTTCGATTTTCAGTTTCCGTGGCTGAAACGCCCCGTTTCCAGCAGTGATGATTATCGCTTTCGTATAATGTGTTTCTTCGGGTGTCGTTATGGCAAACATCCCATCCGAAGTACGAACAATGGTCTCTACAGATTGATTAAGACAAATATCCGTTTTGAATTGACCCATTTGTTCCAGTAATCGATCGATGAGCTCTTGGGCCTGAATTTTCGGAAAGCCCGCAATATCATAAATATATTTTTCAGGGTACAAAGCAGACAGCTGCCCTCCCAGTTGAGGGAGACTTTCGATAATTTTCACTGAAGCTTGGCGCATTCCCGCATAAAAAGCGGTGAACAAACCAACCGGTCCTCCCCCGATAATAGTAATGTCAAAGATTTCATACCTACCTTCCATACTCATTCCCCCCCTAGATGACTTGCTTTTAGATAATTCTATTGACTAGAATTCTGCTAGGCCAACGTGTCCATTCATGCAATAATTATCGACATGCAAACATAGCCAATTGTTCATTTAACCAATTGATAATTTAGCCAACTGACAATTTAACCAACTGACAATTTAACCAACTGTCAATTTAATATAATGCAAAATGTGTGCCAACCTTGGAAACCAGCCTAAATAAACGAAATATTCAAAATTAGTTTTGAAAACGTTATCATATCGAGTTATAATTAACTCGAAATTGATAGAACAGTATTCAAAATTCACTCATTCCCTTTTGAAAAGAGAGGATTACCTTATGAAAAGTCCGGATTCTACTGAAAGTGTGGAAATGACTCTCCAAACTCTATTAAAGATTCTTGATCATTCCTCAGATGAGATTTTCGTCCTTGACGGCGAAAAGCGGATTCTTTACGTCAACAAGGCATGTGAGCGCCATTATGGGCTAAAACCTACTGAAGTCATTGGCAAATATAATGTGGACTTATTTGAAAAAGGGTACTGGACGCCCTCCATCGTGCCTGAAGTATTTAAAAGAAAAAAGCCTTGCTACATTAAACAACAAACGTATATTGGCGCAGAATTGATGACATCAGCGATTCCGATTTTAAATGATGCGGGGGAAATTGAACTGGTCGTCACTACATCGACAGAAACCCAAACGTATAAAATGTTAAAAGCAAATGAAGCGAGTAGTGAGTCAAAATCGACTCATAACGAAGATGAAACGGGGAGATTCATTACTAATAGCGGTAAAATCAACCGCATCCTCACTTTTTGTGAAAAGGTGGCACCGACCGATTCCACGATTTTAATCCAGGGGGAATCTGGAACAGGAAAAGGAGTGCTTGCCCATTTCATCCACCGAATCAGTAAACGGAAAAGCAAACCTTTCCTGACAATCAACTGTGCTGCCATTCCGGAAGAGCTGCTCGAATCCGAACTATTCGGCTATTCAAAAGGTGCATTTACGGGTGCGAACAAAACTGGAAAACGCGGATTGATTGAATCTGCAGACGGTGGCACTGTCTTTCTTGATGAAATTGGGGAAATACCGCTCGCTCTGCAGGCAAAGCTTCTCCAAGTAATCCAGGACAAACAATTCATTCCCGTCGGGGGCAGTGAAATGAAAAAAGTCGACATCCGCATCGTCGCTGCAACCAATCAGAACTTAATAGAAATGGTCAATGATAAAAGATTCCGGGAAGATTTATTTTACCGTTTGAATGTGATTGATATTCAATTGCCTCCATTGCGAGAACGTAAAGAAGATATCATTCCCCTTACGTACAATTTTTTAAATAAGTTCAATGAAAGATATCATGAAAATAAAGTCATTTCGGAAGAATGCTTGAACCTATTAATTCATTATTCATGGCCAGGCAATGTCCGCCAGCTTGAAAACTTGATTGAACGGTTAGTGTTAGTAAGTGACTCCGTTATCCTAATGGCCGACTTGCCTGAAATGATTACCGAAAATGTTGAACAAGTGACCCAGATCGATCTCCCCACTTCGCTCGATAAAGCGGTTGATGAAACGAAGCGGATATTGATAAGGAAATCTTTCCAAACCTACAAATCATCCAGGAAAGTAGCGAAGGACCTCTCTATCAGCCAAACGAAAGCCTCGGCATTGATCCGGGAGTACTGTGAGGATTTAATGAATAAATAGGTATACGATCATGATATTTTGTAAAACCCCCAGCACTCTTATCCTGCTGGGGGTTTTACGTTGCTTTTGATAGAACGAAAAGCAAAAGACAAACATTGATATTCAAAATCATGAGATATTCCATTTTCACTAATTTAGCTATCATTCCAAATACGAAACGAATAAGAGACTTCCCCACTGCGGGCAAGTCTCTTATTTTTATGAAGATCCAACTATTTTCTCGCCTCTCGGCTTTGTACTATTTGAATCTGGTTCTCTTGTGATGCCAATTTGATTGAATTGATCATTCATTGACAGTTTGTATGTCAATGATCCTGTGCCTGTTTCATCTGGCTTGAAAGTTCCTGCATTTGTCCGTTTTCCATCTTTCAGCAACCACACCTGATACACCTCGGACTCTTGAAGGCTAGGCAAATTCTGAATCTGAACGACTAACCTTCTTTCTTCCCCTTGCTGCAAAATGTATGCAGCACCGTCCGTATTCATATTTACAGCGGTCTTGTGAGCAGGCTGCAATGATAGTGACGTTTTAACCTCCATTGGGAGATTGATAGCTGCAAGTTCTTTTTTTAGTTGAATATTGGAATATAACAGCGCAACAGCCAAAACTAGAAAGGCCAGCACGAGACCTGAAGTTACTGGTGTAAACTGCTTAAAGAAAAAACTACTCCAATTCTTTTCCTTTCTCATCGGAACTTCATCATCAGGCTCAAAGACAAAATTCATAACCTCTGCTTTCAGGGAAGAAGAAGGTTCCATTTCTTCGAAATCCCATTTCAATGAATTCCAGGCTTCCGTCATTTGTTCATACTCCCTAGCGCATTCAGGGCAATGAATTAAGTGTTCCGCGAATGCCTTTTTTTCTTTTTCTCCCAGTTCACCCGATAAAAATGAAAGCAGGTTAGCGCACTCTGTATTCATTTACAAACCACCTACTTCCAAATACTTTTTCAACAATTTAAGCGACTGATGAAGTCTGCTCTTGATGGTACCAATCGGTTCATTTTCAATTTTGGCAATTTCCGTTAACGAATACCCTTTCCAATACAGTAAATCAATCAGCCTTTTTTGCGGCTTGCTTAACTTACTTTTGGCATTGGCAATTTCACTGTATAATAGCCCATTTTCTATATCATTATTCGGATCTTCCATGTCAATTGGATGGCTCATGTCCATGTGTTTGTTATTCCGAATATGAACGCTGTCTTTACGGACATAATCCACACACACATTCCGTGTAACGGTCAAAAGCCAGCTTACAAAGTGCCCCTTTTCGGAATTATAACTGCTTTTTGTGGTCCAGAGCTTTAAAAAAACCAACTGAACAATCTCTTTAGTTTTTTCAGTATTTCCATTCGTGAACTTAAAAATAAAACCATAGATTAATTTAATATGCCTGTCATAAAGTTCTTCCAGAGCAGGACGATGCTTTTTCATTACTAATCCCATCAATTCCTTATCAAGTTTTTCTTTCAATCGCACCTGCAACTCCTCACCAAGTAAATTTGGAAAACGAATAACAGGAACGACCATCACTGATCGTCCCTTTTTCTTATTTTGGAAAAACCGTCTCATTATTCACAATATACCAAACATTTTTCACACCTTCACCATTGACATCTCCCGTTGCCTTATCATTCGCAAAATAGTAGAGCGGAAATCCTTTGTACGTTACCTGCTCTTCCCCTGTATCTTCCCTTTTGATGGTTCCAAATTCTTTTTCCTCAAATCCTTCAGGAACAGCAAAATCCCTATCCATGAACGGCGGCCACTTTTCCAAACATTCATCCGCACAATTGCTTTTTCCGGATTTATCGTTTTTGAAAAAGTAAAGCGTCATTCCTTTAGAATCAGCCAAGTATTCGCCTGTTTTTTCACTTTCCAATAATTTTAGGGTTACTGCTTTTTCATCGGAAGTACCACTAACAGCCTGATCCTTTTCGGGTGAATCCTTAGCTTCATTTCCACAAGCCGCCAAAACTAATACCATCATAATTACCGAAAAAAACATCCACTTTTTCATATACTCTCACTCCTCGTCAATTTACTTCCATCCCCATTTTTGAAACACTTGATGGGATTTTTCCGTTTTAAGATAATCAATGAATTGTTTTGCCTTTTTCTTGTTTTCACTCTTACTTGTTATGCTTATCGGGGTTCCTCTATAGAGCTTTTCTTCTTCAGGGAGTTGAACCAGGTCCGTCACATCCGACAGGCGGTAATGCCAGGATTCATATGTAATCCAGGCGTCTAATTTAGAATTTGTCTTCCATAGATCGATAGCTTCTGCACTGGACTTCACTGAAATGTCAATATTCCTGCTAATTCCAGGAATCAATCCTTTTCTTCCCGCCAAATCTTCCCAAAGCCCCAGTTGCCCTGCTCCATTAACATCCACAATCTTTACACCCCTTTTCGTTAAATCCTCCAAAGACCGTATGTTCTTTGGGTTTCCTTTTCTAACCAGAATTCCAGCTGACCGTACATACAATTCTGTACGGTTTTTTTCTTCAAGGATATCCGGATGATCATGCATAAATTCAGTTAACATATACTCTGACCCTCCATAAATGATATCCGCATCCTGTTTGGCTTGATCAATCCATTTTTCCTCGGGTCCTGCTGTTACTTCAATTTTTATCCCCGTTTCTTTGGTGAATTGTTCCGCCACTTCCTTAATAGGTCCAAGAGGTCCACCTGGTCCATATACTTTTACGATGTCGTTAACAGCTTGCCCCCGTTTCGAACCCATTTCCGGTGAAAATCCTAACAGTACTACCATCAATGATATCCACCCAACAAAAATGACCCTTTTCCTCACTTCCTTCTTCACTCCTTTCTAAAAACCTTTGTACTATAGATAACGGGACAAACCTCAAAACGGTTTGAAAAAAATTGATAATTTTTTTAACATGCTGCAAAATACATCTGATGATCTTAAGCTTTTCTATTTTTTCTCAACAAAAAAACCATTCGAAAACGGAATGGTTGCAGACTGTAGACAAACTCGCTAATAATTGAGTTTGTCTACAGTTTTTTGAGGTGTATTTAATTTGAATGTTGCATTCCCTCCAGGCACTCGCTTACCGCCTGCGGGGTACTCCCATGGACGCGCTTTTCTAAGCAGGAGTCTAGTACCACCTTCCGTTCTAATCTACTTTTTTAAGCCTCTTAAATCAAAGCAGTGGCAGAAAAGGTTAGCTTGAATTGCTTCCCTTTCTCTGTCTATTTCTTTTACCAATCAAAGCAATCACCAACAATAACAGAGGAATAATCGTTTGCATCAAAACTCCATGAAAAGGGAAGGCGACGATATCATATCGACTGACATCCATAGAGCTAGGATACGACCAAAAGCTGAACTCTACAATCAAAATCCCTATAGGCCATACAACAGGACGATAGTCGGAGAGATTCAGCCACTGCGCAGTACCCAAAGCAGCCGCATAATAAAACACAGAAATTTTGACAAACGCTCCTACTATCCATACGGCCATGATGGCGGACTCCAAATGTTCAAAAAAGTCGGCCAAACTGATGTACCGAGATACATTCATCATGGGATAAATCTTTGTGGATGTTGTTGATCCGAGTACAAAAAGAACGATAAGATTCACCACAACTAACGTCATCATCACGGCAAACACAGTCATCATCCCATATTTCATTCCTTTTTTCATATCCGTTAAAAAAGGGAGGAGAAAAATCATCAGAAAAAACTCGCTGAACCATCCACCCGGTATAATTGACCCCTTGATTGGAGGCATAATTCCATTCCCCAATATCGGGAATATATTCTTAAATTCAAGGTCAGCGCCCAGTAAGATGATTAAGAGGAGGAGTGGAAGGATAAAAACAGGAACAAACAATTGGGCAGCTCTCCCCAACACCTCTATTCCTCCGCGTACGATAAAGGCACAGAGGAGTACCATTGATGCCATGATCACGCTAATCGGGGTTTTGACCAGAAAAGAGTCGACAATAAATTCCCCATAACTTCTTAGGATTTGCCCTGTGATCGGGATATAAAAAAACAAGAATAAAAAGCTGAGAATTTTTCCCGGAACCCGACCAATGATCTGTTCACTGAATTGGATAACCGTTTGTTTCGGATAAAGTTTGTGCAGTTTATAAGCGATATACACCGTCGCAAACCCGATGAGAGACGCCAAAATGGGGGAAAGCCATAAATCAGTTTTGGCATATTTGGCTGTGATGCTTGGAACACCGAGAACAGCCGTTGCCACAATCGTCGGATACATCAAGAACGCCATCTGTAGAGACGAAATTTTACCTTTCTCCATCATCATCCTCCTTTCTGTGATAGTATGTAAATTTGAAATCACGCAACCCACTGATAGATTTACTTTTTCATAAACTCTTCAAACGGCTTTATTCAATCCATTCAGCTGGTTTCGGTTCCTTTATGATTTCTTTTCCTAACAATAGCAATCACCAACAATAACAGAGGAATAATCGTTTGCATCAAAATTCCTTGTAAAGGGAAGGCGTTGGTATCATTACGACTGACATCGATATTACTAGGCAACGACCAAAAACTGAATATGACAATCAAAATCCCTATCGGCCATACAACAGGACGATAGTCGGAGAGATTCAGCCACTGCGCTGTACCTAAAACAGATGCATAATAAAATACGGAAATTTTCACAAACGCCCCTACTATCCATACCGCCATGACAGCGGACTCCACATGTTCAAAAAAGTCGGCCGAACTGATGTATCGAGATACATTCATCAAGGGATAATTCTTTGAGGCTGTTGTTGACCCGAGTAAAAAAAGTACCAAAAGATTCACCACAATTAACGTTATCATCACGGCAAACACAGTCATCATCCCGGATTTCATCCCTTTTTTCATATCCGCCAAAAAAGGAAGAAGAAAAATGATCAGAAAAAACTCGCTGAACCATCCTCCCGGTACAATCGCTCCCTTGATTGGGGGCATGATTCCATCCCCCAATACCGGGAATATATTCTTAAAATCGAGATCAGGAATCAGCAAAATGATTAAGATACAAATTGGAAAAATAAAAACAGGTACAAACAATTCAGCAGCTCGCCCCAACACTTCTATTCCCCCGCGTACGATGAACGCACACAGAAGCACCATCGATAACATGATCACACTAATCGGGGTACGTACCAGAAAGGAGCCGACAACAAATTCTGCGTAGGATCTAAGGATTAGCCCCGTGTTCTCGATATAAAAAAACAAGAGTAAGAAACCGAGAATTTTCCCCGGAATCCGACCAATGATCTTTTCAGTGAATTGGATAACCGTTTGTTTTGGATAAAGTTTGTGCAGTTTATAAGCGATATACACCGTCAAAAACCCTATGAGCGCAGCAAAAATGGGGGAAAGCCATAAATCACTTTTGGCATATTTTGCTGTGATGCTTGGAACCCCGAGAATAGCTGTTGCCACAATCGTCGGATACATCATGAATGCCATCTGCAGAGATGAAATTTTTCCTTTCTCCATCATCTTTCCCCTTTCTGTGATAATATCGAAAATTGAAATCACGCAACCTACTGAAAGATTCACTTTTCCATATACTCTCCAAACGGCCTGAAAAGAGTTTGAATCCATTCAGTGGGTCCTGACATCTGTGGGAGATTGAACATGGACAGGACCAAGCCAATGAGGAGCAGTGTAAGAAATGCCACTTTATCTTTTTTAGGATTTTTTTTCATTTTCGGCCATTCATACAAAATGATTAGAAATACAATCACTGCTGTACACAAAAAAGCCCCCCATCTCACTTGTCCTTCACCTCATTCTCAGACAAACCCGCCGGTTTGTTTATATAGCCCTGTCTTCGAATATGGGCCACAACGTCGATTTCCACTTCCATTTCCGCGAATATCTCATCCCATTGGTTTTCGATTTGATTAAACTGTTTAGGATATTTCCTATAGAAATCTTTACCTAACCCTAAAATGTCCGCTTTCTTCTGCTGAGTATGCAGAAAAGCCATCTCGAGGCGTTTTTTTATATCTTTTTGATATGCTCGTTCTGCAGCTTTTAGAGATTTTGGACTTGAAAGGTCCAAATTCGTTCCATTTTGTATAACAGCACCTTCTGTATTTATCTTCACCAGCATTTTCCATTTGTTATTTCGAATTAGCGGAATCTTCTTGACTTGGGCCGTCACTGGATTTAAAGAAATCTCCCCTTTCACACCTTTGGGTTGAAAGGTCACGGTGTATGATTCCATTTCATCTCTTAACCACAATAGCCCTCTTGTTTCTTTTTCCGTCATCGTCCCGGTCATCTTATCTTTTTTTAATACGGCTGTCCCGACAATGTAAGGAATTCCCTGTAACTTTTTTTGCCCTTTCGCTGGTGGTAGAATTTTAACGACCGGAAGTGCGGCAGCTTGAGGTTTACCCGTTAACATTTCATCTAAATCCTGTAGTGTGACCAGCATCCCAATATGTAAATCAGATAGTTCTCTAAGCACTTCCCCAGAATAGTTTTCTAGAGGTGGCAAAGATTCAAGGATGGGCTTCGCTTTCCCTTTGCTGACATACACATTTGCTTTCTCTCTTGGCTGCGGATGGCGCAGCAAAAAATCCAGCTGCTCTTGAATTCCTTCCTTCGCTAACTTTTCACCGAATACAAATACTTTACAATGTCCCCAAAATACTTTTCGCGGAAGCTTGCTTTGAAGCTTAGACAATGCATCTGAAATATTGGAGCCTTTTTCAGATCTCACCAATGTCGTAACCCCACCCCCTTCTTGACTGGTCCCTCCTTGACCGCCTCCACTACTTATTGAACTTGGAATAAAGACTTGGATGGATAATTCAATTTGATTATTGCCCTTCTTATCGATGGCGGCTGCTGTGACAATCGCCAAATCAGTGATTTCTGTTCGATCCCAACAACCGCTTAGAAAAGGGGTTGTTCCACAAATACCGAGCCAAAGAAGGACGCTTTTCATGAAATGACGCCTCTTTACTTTCCATAGTATCCTTGTTTGCCTCCAGCTATTATTCACTCCGTTTCACTCCCCCTTTTTGGATTTGGTCCTTGTTCAGGCGCTTGACGGTATACATTAGAATCTCCTGTGAAACGCGGGCGTGTATCCATCATCCACCAAGGAGCTCTCCACAGCACATCTTTCAGCTCTTTACCTTTTAACGGTGCCAGTGGCGCTAAGTATGGAACGCCAAAGGAACGCAAGCTGCATAAGTGAATGACTATGGCGATAATCCCCATCATGATGCCAAGCAATCCTAAGGTACCGGCAAGCAGCATCATTGGAAAACGAAGCATCCGAAAAGTAATTCCGGCAATATAACGAGGCATCATAAAAGAAGCGATTCCCGTAATCGCAACCACAATGACCATTGGCGCTGAAACCAACCCCGCTTGTACGGAAGCTTGACCAATCACTAGCGCTCCAACAATGCTGACAGCAGAACCTACCTGCTTCGGCAATCGAACCCCTGCCTCTCTTAGTGCTTCAAACGTAATTTCCATGGCCAATGCCTCTACTATTGCAGGAAAAGGGACCGATTCCCGTGATGCTGCTACGCTTAGCAGGAGTGCGGTTGGGACCGCCTCATGATGGAACGTCAAAATAGCAACATAAAGGGAAGGAAGCAAAAGAGATAATCCCATAAAAAAATAACGTAACCAACGGATAAAAGTGCCTGCCATAAAACGTTGAGCATAATCCTCTTGTGATTGAATCAAAGAAAAGAAGGAAATTGGTGCAATTAAAGTAAAAGGGGTTCCTTCTACAAGAATGACAGCCCGTCCCTCCAGCAAACTAGAACAGGCTACATCCGGCCGTTCTGTCGACATGATCTGAGGGAAAGGTGAAAACGGATTGTCCTCAATCATTTCCTCGATGTACTCGCTTTCTAAAATACCGTCTATTTTAATTCGTTCCAACCGAGTTGTAATCTCTTCAATCAGTGATTTATCCACAAGTCCATCAATATAAGCAATTGAAACATTCGTCCTGGTGAGAGTTCCGATCTTCATCGATTGTATTTTAAGGGCAGGACTTTTAATAATACGTCGCAATTGGGACGTATTTACCTCTAGCGATTCAATAAATCCCTCTCGTGACCCCCTAACTCCACCCTCTGCCACAGGTTCTTCAATCGCCCGCTTTTCCCATTTGGACAATCCTAAAGAAAATCCATCGCTTTCCCCTTCATATAGAAGAATCGGGTTTCCAGAGGAAATCGATTCAATGCAATCCGCCAACATATTCACTTTCACCACTTTAGGGACGGGCATTTTATGTTCAATAAACTCATTTAATGGTTGTGGTTCTTTTGATGCCTCTTGCATGAGTGGAGATAGCACATATTGCTCTATCGCCTCGATGTCTGAAAGTCCCGCAATGTAAATAAGCATCGCCCGCGTCTTTCCAAAAAGTAAGAACGAGCGGAACATGACATCCGAGCAATTATCATAAACAGAACGAAGTGTTTCTACATTTTGACTGAAGCTCACATCCAGTTCATCTGCAGGCTTAGAATCTTGGTAATCATTTTGTATCAAGGATTTTTTTTCTTTCGTTTTTCTTAACAATTTGCCCACATTACGAATCAAGCCGGTTACCCCCATTTTTTTGCAGGTCGCTCTAACTCCATTTTTCTATGTTTCTTCATTAAGGGTATTTTATACAGAAAGTCCTGAAACTCACATAACATAATTTTCATAATGAAAAGGACCACCAACTGAAAATTAAAAGACACATGGAGGAAATCCTTTTTAATGCCAAGGAACTGGGGATTAAATCAAAAAAGCAGCCTAATGGCTGCTCCAGACTGTAGACAAACTCGATCAAAATCGAGTTTGTCTACATTTTTTTATGGCTTGTACAATTTGGACGTTGATTGGAACGTAGGGCACTCGCTTTCCGCGGGCGGTCCGCCCTCGGCTTTCGCCTGCCTGGATCTCCCGTAGACGCGCTTTTCTAAGCAGGAGTCTCGTACACCCGTTCCAATCAAGTTTGTTTTGAAATTTAGATAGGATCCTTATTCTTCCAATTAGAAGCAACCAATACGGCTGCTCCATTTCTTTTTCGTCTTCATTTAGCCTGTCATGAAACGTGGTCATAGTCCCACTAATGTGGTTTTGGGTTTAATACTTGATTCATTTTTACGGGATCAGTTAAGTTTTCAGGATTAAGCAACTCAGCCGCTTCCGCCTCATTTAATAAACCTTTTTCTACTGCTACTTCTTTTACTGTTAGATTTCTTTCGTAGGCCTCCAGGGCTATATTATTGGCTGCTTGATACCCGAATCTAGAAGAAATAACGACGGACAAAGATAACGAATTCTCAGCGTTTTTCAAACAAACCGCCTTATTCGCTTCAATACCGTTTAGGCACTTTTCAGTAAACAGCGTAATACAATTTGTCAAAATAGAAAACGAGTCAAAGATATTTTTCAAAATAATCGGTTCCCAGATGTTCAAATCCAGTTCACCTCGATCTACAGCGAAAGTAATCGCTTGATCATTTCCATATACATCAAAACAAACCTGGATCATCATTTCGGGTATACATGGATTGATTTTACCTGGCATAATGGAAGAACCCGGCTGTACCGCTGGCAAATTGATTTCAGCAAATCCTGCCCTTGGTCCTGATGAAAGTAATCTTAAATCGCTGGCCATTTTCGATAATCCACTCGATAATCCTTTTAAGCAAGAAGATACTTTTAAATAAAAATCTGCATTTTGCAGTGCATCAAAGAAATTATCCTCTTTGATAACAGCTAAATCTGATACCTCTGGCAAATATTCATACATCTTCTCTGTGTAACCAGGAGCAGCCCCGATACCAGTGCCTACTGCCGTTGCACCAATTACGATAGATAAGCATTCTTTTTGTAGTTTTTTCATTTCTACTATCTGTCTCTTGATAAAAGTATGATACCCGCTAAATTGTTGACCTAGAGTAATGGGTACAGCATCTTGAAGACATGTTCTTGCCATTTTTACAACGCTCGAAAATTCATTCGTTTTATTCGCCAATGAGCATTCGATTTTATCCAAACTGATTAATAAATCATCTATATAGGAAAAGCAAGCCATCTTCATTGCGCTTGGAAGCACATCGTTCGTGGATTGAGACATGTTAACATGTTCATTCGGATGGATGAAATTATACCCTTTATGACCAGTCAGTAATTCATTTGCCCGGTTAGCAATGACTTCGTTAACGTTCATATTTATGGAGACTCCGCCACCAGCTTGATAAATATCGACAGGAAATTGATTTTTCATTTCCCCATTTACTATTTCATCTACAGTTTTGCAAATTACGTCTTTCTTTTCTTGATCAAGAACCCCTACACTGTGATTAGAAATCGCTGCTGCTTTTTTTATATAAGCCATACTTCTAATTAAGTGAGGATATGATTCAATCGTCCGACCAGAAATTGAGAAGTTTTGGCAGGCACGAACCGTTTGTATTCCATAATAAACATCCTCATCAATTTCCAATTCTCCCATTAAATCTTTTTCTACACGCATTTTTCAACATCCCTTCATTTTCTTTTAGAAAAAAAAGAAGGTTGTTTAAATTGATTCATGACAGCAATTTAAACACCCTTCACTTTTATGGAATTAATTAAGGAATTACGTATTAAAATTAATCGTTAAACTCGATCACTGCTCTTCCCACATTGACACAACTGCAGTCATGGAAAGAATCAAAAGCTTGATTGATATTATCTAATTCAATACGATCTAACACAAGCTCATCCAATTTAAATTTCCCATCCAAATACATTTGTGCAATCATCGGGAAATCACGGAATGGCTGCGTATCTCCATAAAAACTTCCTTTTAATATCTTCCCGACTCTATGAAAACCTCCCGCTGGAAGATTCAAAGTTTTTTCAGGATTAAATGCGCCAACGACAACGACAGTACCGCCTTTTCTCGTACTCTTCCAAGCACTTTCGGTCGCAGCAGTATGCCCCGAACAATCAATAGCAAAATGAACCCCTAAACCTTTTGTCAGCTCTTTTAGCGCTGCTTCTACATCCACTTCAGCTGAATTGATCGTATGCGTAGCACCAAACTGTTTAGCAATTTCCAGATTGGCAGGTTTTACATCACAGGCTATAATCTTAGAGGCACCAGCTATATGCGCTCCTTGAATTGCATTTACCCCTACTCCGCCAATACCGAAGATGGCGACTGTAGAACCAGGTGTTACACGTGCTGCATTCACAGCGGCTCCATATCCTGTCGCCACTCCGCATCCGATTAAGGAGGCTTGTGCCAAAGGCATTTCATCCGGCAGCTTTACACATGCCATTTCGGGAACAACGGCATATTCTGCAAACGTTGACAATAAAGAGTTGTGGTATATTTGCTTACCATCTTTACTAAGCCTTGAAGTACCGTCAAGCAGTGTTCCTTCGAACATTGGGCCAAATGCCGCCTCGCATAAATGCACATCTCCTGTTACACAAAACTCACATTTCCCGCAATATGGAACCCAGCTCAAGGCTACTTTATCACCTGCTTTGACACTTGTTACATTAAAACCAACCGCTTCAACAATTCCTGAACCTTCATGACCAAGTATAGTCGGTGTTGGGGTCGTTTGATCATTTAGAGCATTTAAATCACTATGGCAAACCCCAGTTGCTTTTATTTTCACCAGAACTTCATTCGCTTTTGGTTCATTTAGATCTACTTGTTGAATCGATAATGGTTTGCCCACTTCAGTCATGATAGCTGCTTTTATTTTCATTGTCGTATCCCTCTTTTATGTGTATTTTTTAATATGCGAACCAAATAGCTTTTGTTTTTGTAAATGCTTGTAATGAATGAATGGCATATTCTTTGCCCCATCCACTTTGCTTCAACCCGCCAAATGGACTTGCAAAGTCATAGCATCCATATTTATTAACGAACACCATACCCGCTTCAAGCTGATTAGCTACACGATGCGCACGGGAAGCATCACCTGTCCAGAGTCCTGCACCAAGACCATAAATCGTGTCATTTGCTTTCTTGACAACTTCTTCTTCTGTTTCAAATGGGATGATGCAAAGGACAGGTCCAAAAATCTCTTCCTGTGCAATTTTCATATTATTATCAACATCAGCGAAAATGGTTGGTTTGATAAAATAGCCCTTCGCATTTGATCCAGTTGTATCCCGTTCACCACCAGCTACTATTCGTGCGCCTTGCTCCTTGCCGCTTTCAATGTAATTTAAAATTGACTCCATATGCTGTTCGGACACTTGTGCACCTTGATCGCTTTCTGGATCGAATGGATCGCCACACTTATAATTTTTTGCGTATTCGGCAATTTTCCCCACAACTTCATCATAGATTTCACGTTGGGCAAATAACCGGGTTGGTGCTGAACATTTCTCCCCTTTATGTGTAAATAGCCCATAAAAAGAACGCTCGATCGCTGCATCCAAATCTTGAAAATCACTAAAAATGATGTTTGGTGACTTACCGCCAAGTTCTAATGTCACCGGTTTTAAATTGCTATCTGCAGAGTCGTGGATTAACTTTTTCCCGATATTTGTGCTGCCGGTGAATGATAGTTTATCAATATCCATATGACGGCTAATATAAGAACCAACCTCACCATCTCCAAGGACTAGATTAATAACTCCTTTTGGCAATACGCCTGCTTCATCAATAATCTCAAACAAGCGAATAGCAGAATAAGAGGTTTTATCGGCTGGTTTTAAAATAACCGTATTCCCCATCGATAAGGCAGGTGATAGTTTTAAGACAGCCATTTGAATTGGAAAGTTGAATGGTACAATTTGTCCGCATACACCGATTGGATCTCTCGTAGTGACGCTTAGAAAATTACCTTCTACTGGATTATTTTCACCATAATACTTATCAGTCCATCCTGCATAATATTCAAATAAATCCGCTGCTTCTTGCACATCATCGTTATAAGCTTCTGTATATAATTTTCCGTTATCAAGAGCTTCCAGTGTTGCAAGCTCTGCATGATGCTCATGAATAAGCTTTGAGATTTTCAGTAAGGCCCTTCCTCTTTCCTTACGGCTCATTTCTTTCCATGAACCTTGTTCTAACGCTGCTTTAGCCGCTTGTATAGCTGTATCTACATCCTGTACTTCTGCTTGTTGAAAATCACCTAAAATTTCTCCATTAGCCGGGTTGATCGATTCAATCACTTTATTGCCTGAGCTATCCATCCATTTTCCATTGATATAAAGTTTTTTCGTTGTTTTAAGCCACTCATATGCCCACTCTAGTTTAGGCTGTTCAATTCCTTCAAACTGTTTGTTTTCTTGTATCATGTGTCTAGACCTCCATTTTTTTTAGTAAGTTTTTTATAGATTCCCGATCATGCTCTAACATTAATTTAGAAACTGCCGAATATCCCAATCTCTCCTTCAATTCCGTGATGACTGGAATAAATGTATTTGAAAGCTCTGTACACCTTTCTTCATTGGATGCTATGTCCTTAAGGCATAGCTCCGTAAAGGAATGAGCAGAGTTCGTCAGCATTTGTAACCCATTCAATATATTGGCACCGGCCATTCCTTCAAAAACATTCAAATCAAGCTCACCATGTTCCAATGCTGCTTGAACGACCCGGTCACACCCTAGGACTTGAAAACAGCTTTGAATCATCGTTTCAGGGATGACTGGATTCACTTTTCCTGGAAAAAAGGAAGAACCAGCCTGAACAGATGGTAAGGTAATTTCTGAAAATCCCGCTTCCGGCCCAGATGAAAGTAATCTTAAATCTTTGGCAACTTTAATTAGAGATGTTGCTAATAAGCTTAATTGTTTCGACATGTGAGCCAAGTCATCGATGTTTTGCGCTGCATCAAATAAATTGTCACGCAGTTTTACATTCAAAGTTGTGACTTCATGCAATTTCCGGATTACCACTTCTTTATATTTCCCCGACGCCCCTACACCATTTCCAATAACCGTCGCTCCAAGATTAACAGTGAGTAATGATAGGACGGATTCTTTCAAAGAATGGTGACGTCTTTTGAGGACAGATGCAAAACCACTGAAAACCTCGCCCAGCTGAACACGCATCGCATCCTGTAGACAAGTTCTCGAAATGGTAGTAACCCCCATAAACTCTTGTGATTTTTTATCCATCGTATCGTGCATTTCTATTAATTCTTGATCCAACCGTTCAAATCCGCGTACGATTGCCAGCCGGATAGATGTATGACATACATCAGATGTAGACTGGGAAGCGTTTACATGTTCTATAGGGTGAACTGGCGTATATATACCTAAAGATCCTTCTAAAGATTGATTTGCTAGATTAGCTAACACTTCATTTACATTCATATTCGTACCAATCCCACCTCCTCCATGCAAAATATCTACAATAAAGTGGTCATGATAATTCCCTTGAATTAATTGATTACAAGCGTTTACAATTGCGCTTCCAATAGATGGAGCTAAAATGCCAGCCTCCAGATTAGCTAATGTTGCCGCTTTCTTTACCATGGCTAGTGACACAATATATTCAGGATAATTCTTTAATAATTGACCCGAGAAAGACAGGTTCTTAACTGTTCTCATTGTTTGGATGCCGTATAAAGCATTTTTAGGAATATCTACCTTGCCGAAGTTATCTCTTTCTGTCCGTTTTTCAAACTTGTCACTCTGACTGATTGAAATCCCTCCTACAAAACTTCTTTTATTCTATAAGCGATGTCATCGATGCAGCCTCTATTCTACAAGATGACCACAATCGTCCTTTTGTTCATATAACGAACATAAAGTTCATATTGAGAACTTATAGCTATTATATGACCAGGGAATTTATCAGTCAATGACAATTAATGAATTTTTCTAAATATTTTTGATTAGGGTGAATTAAATGCCCTCTTTTTCAAATTGAAATGATTGACACTCCTTCGTTCCCTTACGCTATAATAAAAAGATGGAAAATAATAATCAGACCACAACTAAACAAACCAATAATAAAGAAAGTTCTTCTGTACAGGCCGTTGAACGTGCTTTATCGCTTTTGAAGTTTATCGGAGAGAGCCCCTCACCCATTTCAGTCGGTGATTTGGCCAAACAAGCTGATTTGAATCGTACAACAGCCTGGCGTTTGATTGGCACACTCGAAAATCAGGGCTTTGTAGAAAAGGATCCTGTCTCAAAAGGGTACCAGCTCGGATATGCCCTTTATCGTTTAACTTCACAACATGATCCATATGGTTCACTTATACGAAGAGCTAGAAGAACGCTGGAAGAATTGAAAAAAGAAGTGGGGGAAACGGTTTTACTTAGTGTCCCTAAGCATGATGGGACTCTTACCATTGATCAAATAGATACCGACCATAGCGTAAGATTAGTCGACTATACCCATACCATGTCACCTTTACACTGCACATCCAACGGAAAAATTTTATTAAGTTTGCTACCCAAGAAGGAGTTGAATATTTTTTTAGAGCAGACTCTTACACCATTTTCCAAATATACAATTACTGATCCAGAAGAACTGCGTAAAGAACTTGATAAAATTTCCGTTCAAAAGGTTGGAACATCGATTGGTGAACTAGATGAAAATGAAAATGCCATTTCAGCTCCTATTTTTGACAGGAAAAAGAATCTAGTCGCTTTCATCACGCTAGGTGGTCCGAGTTTTCGCCTAACAGAAAAAGATCTCTTACTTTTAAGTGATCGAATGCTAGAAGCCGCTAAAAAAATTGAAGAGCAGTTAGATTGAACTAAAAAGGGCTAAACAATCGCATTTGAAACAAAATAAACGATACAGCCAATTACTGATGGTAAATGGCTGCATCGTTTTCTTTTTGTTTGGTTTTCTCATTTTAATCCTTTAAACTGAAGATTTTTAATTTATTATAAAAGTTTGACAAAAACTCAAATACGCAATTATAATTCATATATTCATATAACGTACTTAGAGTTCATATTATGAACATCATTTATTCTCCACAATGAAAACGCTTCCCTCTATAAGCGGCTTCATATACACCTTTTTTCATCTACAAGTAACCGTCGAGGTTTAGCAGCATCAATCAGGAGGAGATTCAATGGAAAATAAGAATGTAGCACGTAATGATAATGTCGGTAGCCATACAATTAAATTAGATGATGCACCATTAAATAAATTCCATATTAAAATTGCAGGACTTACGTTCGGGGCACATTTCACTGACGGATATATTTTAGGGATCATTGCATTTGCGCTATCCCTGCTGACACCGCAAATGGATTTAACTCCACTTTGGATAGGATTAATCGGAAGTTCTGCTTTAATAGGGCTTTTTCTAGGCAGTTTGGTATTAGGATGGGTATCTGATTATGTTGGAAGGCAAAAAATATTTGTCTTTAGTTTCGTCCTCATTACCACGGCATCCATTTTACAGTTTTTCGCAGACAGCCCCACAGAGCTTGTATTATATAGAATTTTACTTGGAATTGGGCTTGGAGGCGACTATAGCGTAGGACACACGATGTTAGCTGAATTTTCACCGCGTAAACATCGGGGTGTTTTATTAGGATCATTCAGTGTAGTCTGGACGTTTGGCTACGTAGTGGCAAACTTGATCGGTATTCTTGCGGTTGACTCCGCTCCGGACGCTTGGCGGTGGATGCTTGCTTCATCTGCGATTCCAGCTGTCATCATTTTGGTTTTGCGAATGGGTACACCTGAGTCACCTAGATGGCTAATTAGTAAAGGCAGGGTTAAAGAAGCCAGGGAAATTGTCAAGAAACATGTCGGTCCCAATATAGTGCTTGATGATGAAAAACCTGTACAAACGAATAGCAGTTTTGCCACTTTATTCAGTAAAGATATAAGAAAACGCACGGCTTTCAATTGTATATTTTTCGTTTGTCTCGTTATCCCCTACTTCGCCATTTACACCTTTTTGCCAAGCATTCTAGATGCAATCGGACTGAGTGAAGGTTATGGAACCGATTTTCTATTAAATGGGCTGCTCATTATAGGTGCCCTTTTAGGTATTTGGTTTACGGTTAAATTTACTCGCCGAGGATTTTTGATCAGCTCATTCGTGATATTGATCGTCGCTCTTACTCTTTTAAGTGTTTTACCTAGCAGTGCAACAGTATTAATGATTCTTTCCTTTGCCATCTTCACCTTGATTATGTCTGCTGTTAGCAACTTGGTTGGCGTATTTCCAGCCGAAAGCTTTCCAACAGAGATTCGATCTTCCGGCGTTGGACTTGCGACAGCCATAAGCAGATTAGGATCAGCAATCGGTACGTTCCTACTTCCAATTGGTATTGCAAGTATTGGAATTCAATTTACCATGCTCTGTCTCACAGGTGTACTTATTATTGGAGCAATTGTATCAATGGCTTGGGCTCCTGAAACTAAATCACTATCACTTAGTGAAGCAAGTAATAGTGGAAAGACCAATTCATAAGTATATAAACAACCTTTCCAACCAGGCATCAGCTGATTTTTTCGCTGGGCCTGGTTCTTTTTCTTCTATTAAAGCTACAGCACCTTTCCTTCATTCTCTATTTAGAGGCATTTCGTTGATCATATTTTCTATGCATTTGCTATCTGAAACGCTCTACCTCTCTTACCTAAAAAAAATTACTGGCCATTCCCCCTCAGTTCCCTCTTTTATCAAGTCCATCATTCAATATTTTCACTTGATAGCGGAAATAGAGATAGAAAATGAACCAGATGATCATATAGAATGGTACGAAAATCGCTATTCCAGTCATTAATCCTTTTGCACTGAATGGAATCCAACCAACAAAAAAAGATAGCAGGAAGTATAGGATACTGACAGTCAGGAAGTGCAGGGTGGTCTGAAATAATAAGCTCCATTTATCCATTTCGAATAAAATGGTTGCTGTGCTGAAAAACCAGCCACATAATAGGCATCCTATCGCATTTTTCACGAATATTCCACTGTCTAATGATGTGACCTCCCCAAAGCCAATGACCCCAAAACACGTCAACACCATCACGAGTGCACCAAAGCAAATCCCTACAAAGCTACGGAATAAAAGTGTTTTCATCATAATCCCTTCCTTTTCCATTGAAATGCTTTCTTGATTCCTTGAACATAGTGCCGAGAAACATATTCTTTTTCTCCTGATCGGAAATACACACATAGTGTCCCGTTGAAAGATGCCTCAAATCTGCTTAACTCATCAAGGTTGGCTATTACTGACTTGGATAATCGAACGAACTGATTACCAGGAAGATTCCTTTCAAGCTCATATAATCTTTCTTTCATTTCGAAAGTCCCCTGTTTCGTACGTACCATTATGGAATCCTGCTCTGTGAACAAACAGATTATTTCTTCTGGCCGGAAAACATGCTGCATCTCTCCTTTCCTGCCAACAAAATACGGTCTTTTCCTCTCTTTCAAGCGCTCCATCAGTTCCTGGACTTCTTCATTCCATTCATGATTTCGGATAAGCACCTCTATCGCTTGGACCTCCTCATCTATCTCTACCTGTATTTTCATCTTTGCGACCTCCCTTTGCTTATAGTTTAAGTATATTGAAAAACTGGAATTTCGCTTGTGATTTACAGCCACATGTTACTAAACAGCTCTAACTTGTTTGAAATGAGCACTCAAATACAAATACACTAAATAACCGTCCAGATAGCTGGACGGTCCCTTGTTTTTTCAATATGAAAAACCTTAATGCGTACGATGGATGCGTTTACACCTTTACCTTTTTTACAGTTACATTTACTTCTTAGTTGTAAAAGTACTTGGCATCACCACAGCAACAACTTCTCCACGAGCACAAAGTGTATCATTTGCAAATACTTCTGTATCAACTTTCCACTTTTTAGGATGAATCTCATGAATCTTCCCAACCGCTATTAATGGAACATCATTTGGGGTTGGCCTTACAAATTCCACATTTAATGAAGCAGTTACAAACCTGGGCGGCTCGACACCATCCCCAACTTCATGCCCATTTTTCCGATGCAATGCAATAGCGGCAGAACCTGTTCCGTGACAATCAATTAATGATGCAATTATACCGCCATAAACGAAGCCTGGAATCGCTATATGTTCTGGGAGTGGTGTATAAATTGTCCTTGTCTGTTCTCCTTGCCAACCTGTTCGAAAATGATGACCCTCTTTATTTAATCGACCGCATCCATAACACCATGCAAATGCATCTGGATAATCATCTTGAATCGCTTTTAGCACTCTCTCCTCCATCATTTCTCCCCCTTAATTTTCTAAAGTATTTGGTGATTCAGTGAGAATTAATACTATGTACATCTATTCTTCTTGAATGGCAATGAACTACAAATGTGACACACTTTTCTCATGTCCAATTCCCTTGAGGAATATAAGGTTTCCGTTATCTTTGCTTTTTCAATCCCCATAACTCATCTCTAAATATATTCGATTTATATTTTATTCTATTTCTTTAGTGAATTATCCTGCTGACAAAAGCCCCTGAACGCTCAGTAGCATTCAGGGGCTTTTGTCTGGAAAAGAGTTGATTTTGAATTTAATAGGTATGCTGAAGTCTTCCCCTCCTATTAAAAATTAAGCCTTTTTCTTAAATCCCAATATTTAAATGTCATCTTACCCATCTTTGATTTCGAAAGTGAATCGTATTTACGCCCAAGCGCCAGGTTTTGTTTTTCTAACTTGTTCATTTGTTTAAGTTGCACTGCGTTCAATTTTTTTAATTGCTTTACTTCTTTAACCAATTCTTTATTTTTCACTTTTATTTCATTGTTTTTATTATCGACAATTATCCGTTCTTTCAATGGCATTTCCATGTCTTTTGGTCTTAATTTCGGACTGCTATTTGTTTCAAATCCTATAGTTTTTAGATATGGCAAGTTATTTTGAAAATTTCGTTCAAAACTTTGATCACTTTTATGGATTTGTAGGAAAGTGAAGCAGCCTGCTTTTTCTGTTTGAATGATTTGACCAAACCCGGATAGCTTGACTAGTTTTTCTAATTTTTTTAATTCTTCAGGCATGTTATTAAAAATATAGTTGAAAACTTCTTCGTCATTTATATCTGCAGGCAATTTTTTCACCTGATGTGATCGTACATGCTTATTCAGTTCATCAAAGTCATCTTCATCCATATAATACACGTTTTCACTTTCATCTAAATAATCAGTAATATGCCTGCTCCATAATAGCCCTTGCAGTTTTTTTATTGCTTCCGAAAACAAAAACTGCTTGCTAACTTGATACATTCGTTTGGCTGCAAACTCATATATATCTTTATTGCATAAAGCTAATTTGACTGCATCACGGAAATCCTTCTCTGTAACTGCATATAACGGGTAATCTTCGCCAAAAAGCTTTACATGCATTTTGGTTGGATTCATTATTACGGCCTTTTTTAAAATTCCGTATTCCAATAGCTTCGTGGATAGTTCCAGACTGCTGTCCATCTCCTCACTTCTCCAGGTAATCCCCACATCACTGTTCACGATTAATTGTTGTGCGTCCTCCCTGGTCAGTGCCCCGTACCAGTCAAGCCCTTCTGTATTTTCCAGGAGATATTTAGCTTCTTCCTTAAACTGAGTATCACCTTTAACCCATTTGAATTTATCCCCGGCAACATTAAGGGAAAGTTTCGGAATCTCGCGTTTTAATTCTTTAAAAGCCGTAAGGATAGGAATCGTCTTCCAATCAGGATCAAACTTCCCTGTATATACGAGTTTATGTTTTAACTTGACGTCCCCTCCTGCTGATTCAACGTTTGGTATCATCGGGGTAAGCAGGGAAACTTTGTTTTTTTCTTTATCTAAATTAAGAATCTCGATGACAAATTCGCACATCTCTTCTGTTTGACATAAGAAATAGGCACATTGATTGTATATATTCTTGATGCTCTCAAACTTTTCTTCATTAACATCCTGACCTATATGGGTCAATCCTGTAGCATACACTAATGTATTCCTTATGATATGCTTATGCTTTGCTATTTTTTCAACAGTCTCAATGCTTCTTACAAATAGCCAATCATATTCATTTTGGTTCCAATAATGAGAAATGAGCATTTCAGCAATATCAAAATTAATCACACCTTTTTTTACCCATTCCTCATCGGTGGCATTAAAAAAGGGATCAACAAAAGGATTAAGAATCTTTATATTGTCACATTTCTCAAGGGGTCGAATTAATATATCTCGCTTAACTGGACTAGCTAAAAGTAAGTCTATCTCGATATTGGAATCTAACGAAAGAGTCGAAGCTAAGGAAGATAAAAATACTGCTGAACCATCCATTGAATTCATGTCAATAAAGCCAAATAGAAGCACCTTCATTTTTCTGTTTTGCACTAATTCATGTGAACTCAAAAGTATTCACTCCAATGACTGAAATGTTATATGAATTTCTATTTTTTCATTTGTTCTTTCATAGATGATTTGAGTGCAAGGTATTTTAACGTGAATTTCCCTATATAAGTAACGTTGAATTTATGTTCTAATGACTTAAGTCTACGTATCTCCTTGTTCAACTGAATGTTTTCTTTTTGGGCTAACTTACTTTTTTCTAATTCTTCTCGCAACCTAGCATTTTCTTTTGTAAGATTCTCAATGATGTTTTGTTTTTCAGTATCATTGCTTTCTATGAGTTCTAATGTCATGGACATCATGTCTTTCATTTGTAATTCCAGTTCTTCATACATAGTTTTCCAATATTCGTTTCGTTCGTTCATATTGAAAAAACTCCCCTCCATTAACCTTGGATAATCTCTAATTCTCTTTTAATAACAACATCTACGGCGCATTTATCTCGAATCGATTGCGATGCTTGTTTTGATACCCTTAAGAATACGTCCGGATTATAATATAAACGTTCTATTGCATCCGCAATTTCAATAGGAGACTCAGGTTTTGTAAGAAGGCCAGAATCATCGTGTTTAACAAATTCCGGGATTGCCGTGATATCCGTTGAAATCGGCACTAGCCCACTGGACATGGCCTCACACATTGAAACCCCTTGAGAGTCCAAACGGGTTGGGCAAAGGAAAATTCCATACTCCTTATGTAGAGCAGCGATTTGCTCTTGTGATATGAAGCCTTTATGAATCGTTACATTCTCAAAATTACAAATTGGCTCAACTGTTTGATCGAACAACTTCCCATCACCATAAAAAGCAAATTCCAGTTTATCGAAATAGGGTCTCTTTGAAAGTTCCAGCACAGCTTTCACCGATAAATCATTGGCATATTTTCGAGAAGCGTACGGCCTGATTGAAAGGACTTTTGTCCGCATATCAACTGGCTTTTGTATAAAGGTAAACAGATTGTCATCTATTACATTGGGAATGATTACTGAATTTTCCGATTCAGCCCTCGCGTCACATTCCGCTATATGTTCTTTGAACCATTTGGAAATATGAACAAAAGTAGTATTCAATTCATTTGTTTGATAAAACCAATTCATAAAAGAAAGCTGTGCTACATAATAGTCGTCCGCCATTTCAAGTATCTTTCGTAAGCTTTCAGGGCTTTCAAGAAAATTAAACCATCTTCTATGCCAAGCCTCCGTTTCAAATCCATGTATCCATGTAATAATCGGTAACTCATTGCTTGTTTCTTTTATCGCTTGTACCATTGTAGAATTAACAAAATGAATGAGCGCTTTTTTATGTACTTTATGATTTAAGAACATGCGCAGATGCTGCTCAGTTCCTCGATAAACAGGCACATCTTCATAGATATACTTTTCTGCTTTTTTATAAGCAGGATGTAAAACAAAGACATCAATCTTCAAACCCTCTGCTTGATAAGCCTTGACTCTTCGGTGGATAAACCCATTCCGATATAACTGCTTTTCATGTGGATAAGCATTCGTAATGATTACATATCTATCTTTTTCGCTAAATGTAAGCTCATTTAGGTTTATAGATTGCTCCATTTTTGTTCACTCCTACTATTTTCAGTCATCTTCAATCAGCCTGCTTATTCATCTGTAAATAAAGGATTATAAGACATCTTTCCCAAGTCCATTCTCCTTTTAAAACTGTGAATCGATTATAACAAACATGTATTACTGAATATTGACATCAATACGAGAAGTATGTAAATAAAAGTAAAGTTTTCATGAACTTTTATATATTTTTGTATAGGAAATAGGCAATATAGAACATATTTTTAAAAATCATTTCAGATATGGGAGTATTTTAGGCATTTACCTTAATAAAGGATGATAATCTTAACAAAAAAGAAAGAACGATCCATATTATCGGAACCGTCCTCGTACATATAATCTATTGTATTTTTTGTGAATGGAACAACCTTTATAAACTGGTATAAAAAGTCCACTATTTTCCTACATAGCTTGTCTATACCATGACAAAAAAAATTCATACTATATTAAAAAGGAATTATCCATAAAGGTGGTTTGACCTTACATGATACCCATAGACGATTGTAAATTATTAATTTCATGCTGCAATCATAAAGGTGGTCTTTATTTAGTCCAAATAATACAACAACAATATGAAATAATAAAGGTTTTACATGTTGGATGCACAGGTATTACTAAATACGGCAGCTCTTTCGTCGTAATTTCAAATTCTCATGGAATCTTTATTTTGGATGAAAACTTAAAGGTTATAAAAAATAAAGTATTATCTACAGAATTAGATTTACATGGTATAGCAATAGACAACGATAAAGCTTATATTGTTGAAACCAAAACTAACTCAATTGGTATTTATGATTTAAAAAACGA
Source organism: Peribacillus sp. NPDC060253 (assembly GCF_042727425.1). Classification (NCBI taxonomy): domain Bacteria; kingdom Bacillati; phylum Bacillota; class Bacilli; order Caryophanales; family Bacillaceae; genus Peribacillus; species Peribacillus sp. NPDC060253. Next base: position 24,772 of record NZ_JBHXAS010000010.1, on the reverse strand, counting down.
TTTGGAAAGAATGGATGAAATTAGATTTTCACCGGAAAATGACGATGTTTCCCACGTCAACGATTTGTATATAGTAAATGATACGTTACATGTATCAATGTTTTCAAATCCTCAAAGGAAAAAATTGACCTCTTTCGCAAGCTATTTCCCTCCTAAAACAATCCGCCCAGGTGTGATTCTAGAATATTCTTTACAGGAAAGAAAAGTGGTTAAGATTTGTCATGATAAATTATTTCAACCTCACAGTGTACTACATCATGATAATAACCTGTATTATTGTGTTTCAGGTGAGTTCCTAGTAAAAAGAAATGAGGAAGATATTTTTAAAGGCCTTGGTTATACTCGCGGTTTAGCAGTTAAGAATCAAACGATGTTTATCGGCCAAAGTGAGAGTAGACACATATCGATATTATTAAAAAAACATACGAACGTATTGCTAGATTGCGGGATTTATGTTCATGACATCTCTACGAAACTTTCATCTTTTATCCATATTCCGTCTGAAGAAATTTATGGAATATTGGTTATTTGAAAACCTAACCCCCTTAGCTGTATAAAAAAAACGGAGCTTAAAGAACTATGTTTTTTCCTTTGGCAGCATTGTCTTCAATAATTACGCACAATAAAGGAGTTTTCAGCCCATTTCTTTCGAGCAGGGGACTTTTCGGTGAATGGATAACTGTGACTCTCATTGTCTTTGAGACGATTTGGGGAAAACTCTCCGGCATGATAGGTTTGGATTTTTAAAAAAAGGCATCTTTAAGATGCTTATTTCAGACGGTAGACAAACTTAAATCGAGTTTGTCTACCGTCTTTTTGAGGGATTGTAAGAATTCGAACGTTGGTTGGAACATAGGGTACTCGCTTTCCGCGGGCTGTCCGGGAGCTTTAGTAACAAACCTATTTCATGACAATCAATGAAAGATGCCACGTCTGGATCCTTACCACTATTTATTCCGGAAATTAACTAAAGCTGCCTTAATCCAGAGCATAATGGAAAACCAATTCTTCCCCGTCTTCCCCATTAAATCTGTATCCATTATCAACGAATCCAGCTTTTTTATATAAGTTGATCGCTGGAATATTCGTATGGTGCACCGTTAGAATTATCTCATCTTTATCAGGATGATCTCGTTTGATCATATCAGGCAAGACTTTTAAAGCTTTAAAAGCTAACCCCTTTTTTTGATGACGTGAATCCAATGAGAATGATTTTAGAAGAATGGCATGCTCATTACTTGTATATTGATTTCCCGCTTTATCCGTATATAAAGCAAAACAACCAATCAAATCATCACCTACATATATGACCATGGGGAGATTATATTGATCCTTCCTGAAGTCTTCGATAACTTTCATGGGTAAAGAAGTATAGATTGCTTGTTCTATAGGTAAACAATAGTTGTTCAGCGCTGCATAATCTTTTTTCATAAAAGGTCTAATATGTAATCCAGTTACCATACCTTCACCACCATCATTTATAATCTGGACCTCCATCCTCGCTAGAGATTTGTCAAAAATAAACCATTTATCGTAACCAACCCATGATTTTGCTTATGTTTTTCATACCTCTCAACGGATGATTCTATATTAACAGATATTAAAGTTTTACAAAGAAAACATAGTATACAAAAAAAGGAATGGCTTGGTTTGCCACTCCTTTTGATTCTTCTTAAATCATTCAGCTGCTGATAACTCACTTTCTGTTACCCATTTATGGTTTTTAACTTCTTCTCCACCATTAGTTGGTGTGAAATCAACCATATAAACAGTCGTTTTCTCAGCTGATTCAATTACAGCGGTTGCATCATTCATCCCTTTCATATGTGAGGCATTTACTATAACCTCCGCTCCAGGCTCAAACGTTTTCTCACCTGCATCTTTAATCTCTTCGTGAATGATCCATTTATGATTTCCCACTTTTTCTCCGCCAGTCGTTGGCGTATACGAAATAGCATATGCAGTCGTATCAAAGGCACCCACTATCGTTGCTTTCGCTCCCTTCATACTTTCCATATGACCTGATTCGATAATCACATGACTTCCAACTTCATAGGTTGGGTTTTCTGCAGCTTTTAAGCCGCTAGGAACATCCCCTGAGATAGAATGGTCCATGTCCATTTCATGATGTTCCTTTTCTTCTTTATCATCGGTGTTGGAACATGCGCCGAGGACCAAAAGCAGGGCAGCTAATAATGAGAAAATCATCGGGATTTTGGTTCTTTTTTTCATCATCGATAAAACCTCCTTTAACATTTACATCCATCCTACCAATTAATTATGCAGAAATTGTGGAGGACATTCGTGGTCAAAGAACTGGAGCAGATAGTGTTCATCCCACATGTACGATGACATCAGCTATTACTGGGTATGAAAAAAAGACGAACTTTTCTACATAGAAAAAATCGTCTTTCTTCTCGTTATACCTAATCGAGATGGTCAACAAATGCTACCCGTTATCGCTATTCGACTTTTCTTCCAGAAACTTTTTGAACTCCTCTTTCGTAACATCCGATTTCATTGCCAATGTTACTAATTCAAGCCATTCGTCAGGAAGGTTTCCATCAAAGCCCCTTTTTATTTTCAAGTCATCATTCTCCTTCATAGACATTTTTATCCCAATACTTAATTTATCGGCATCCTAAGGAGGAGAGGAGTGTTTTTACTACATTACATTTAAATATAAGATCTCAATGCTTGATTGATAATCAGGGGATTCTCCCATTCTTCCATAGTAAAAACCAGTAAATTATTTGATAAAAAGTGCAAGGTGTGAATGCTATGCTAACGAAAGTGATTTGGCTGGGTAAAAAGAGATGGTTAATTGATAGAGGTTATTTGAAAGTGTCATTTCATGAATTGCCTAAAAAGAAGGACTTGACTTCTTACATCTGGATTCCATAATCACCAACCAGTTTCTACGTAGGAAGTCATGACCAATCCCCTCTTCTTCGCAAATGAATTCTACAATTCTATGATAAATAGCAAAAAAATAGCAAAAAATCGGTAAGGTCCCTCCCAAAAGGGGGGATTTTTCATTATGTGATTGAAATAGTGGCTTGTTGGATTCAACTCGTACCGAAAATAGTTTTTGCTACTGCTATTAACATCTATTCAGAGGCTTGTGATTGTTCGATTTTACGTATGATATGCGAAAGGTTCTTTGAAGAATGTTCTTTATAATCCCTGCCTATGGACTTGAATAACCCCTTCGCTATCCCCCTTAATAATTCTTTGGTATGCACATCCGAAATGATGGACTTATATGGGAGACTAGATTCAGCTTGTGCCCCACCGATCTTATTAGCAGTTTCCTTAATAAAGTCGATGATTGTAATTTCATGAAGGTTTCCTCCAATAATGGCTTTATAGATAACTTGTTTTCTCCAAATTTTTAAATCGATCCTCTGTTTAGTGTAATCGAAGAGCTCTTCAGGCAGTTCTGCACGACCATCGCTGCTAAATCGAATGGAATCTTTTACTGGGTACAATTTCGGATTAGGATTGATTTTCTTTATCAAGGAATGATCTATGGTGACTTTTTCCCTCTTTATTCGCGTATTTTTCGTTTCACCTAAAATGAGTTTTAACTGCCCGGCAATTATATTATTGAATTCTTCCAATTCAAAGTATTCAACAAGCATAATACTATATTCCAAAATTGTGATGGCTTCATCGAATTTTCGTTTAGTACCATCATTAGATCTGGTAAAAACCAACCTATTCTTCCTTTCCATGACCTTCCCCCCTTTTCATTCATATCTAATATGCAAATAAGGAAAAAACACCCTAATGGATGTTTTTATTTATTAGGTCTAAACTTGATTGGATCCATATTACGATTATCCTTGTCTCCCGTATATTCAATACTAATTACATTAGCTAAGTTGATATGTTTGCCACCTGCTTGCAGCCATGTTGCATTTTGAATTAATTGCAATTTCAGGATACTATCGGCTTCATGCGAATATTGTTCATTCGTCTCTAATTCTTCTGTTTCACCATTCACATAAAAAAATTTATATTTTGCATTACTCATTTTCATCAGCCTCTTTTCAACTCCTTAATTCGACAAGGATTGACCATATTCCTGCTTTCACAAAATCAGATTGCCTTTTTTCGATTTGATTAATGACGTAAATCCCATCATTCAAATCAATAGGTGCCTTTTTAGGTCATCAAGCTGATAAAAAAGCATATCACCTAATCGATACACTACAACATGCCACCATTAAAAGACCGTCAAGGATCTTCGACAGTCTTTGTTGGCTCTTATCTATCAAAATATTGTTTCATTAACTCTTTGAATCGTGTGCCATCTATTTCTTCTTTCGTCATTTTCCCATTTTCCCACTGTGTAAAGGATGTATCGGTTAAAGTGATATTCCCGCTGTTTGTCAGACGTGTGATTAATGGATGTTTGTTAAAAGGCGATTGGGGATTTTCCCTGATGATCGTTTGAATCTCATTCAGTTCCACAACATTCCCTACATGTATGGAAGAATCAAATGCATATCCCATTTTCCAATCGAGATCTTTATGTTTCAGTTTTAATTCAAGGATATGATCCCCATGGTCGGTAACTTCTCTTTTTATCCTGAATTCACCATTTCGAGAAATGACAACTTCTCCGTTTAACGGAACCGGTTTTAAAGGTAGATTCCCCCCAAAGCCCGTATCGACCAAATAGGTTTGGCCCTCATGATTCAAAAGAATGGCGACATGGGTCCTGCCTATTGTCATCCATCCTTGATTGTAGATGACACCCCTGACCATGGAAACATCAAAGTCGTTTTCCATCAAGAAAAAATAAAGGGCCGTATTCAATTCATAACATAATCCCCCCTCATTTCTCACGAGGACTTTGTTCATGACATTCTCTTTGTTGATATCACTTAGATGAGATGCCATGATGGATAGGTTTTCAAAAGGAATGGTTCTCGCTGTCTTATCAAGAATTTCATCTAATTTATCAAATGTCAGTTTTTCATGTCCAGTGATTCCTATTCTTTTCCTGAATAATGCATTCAAATCATTCATCACGATTCCCCCCTTAAGCCAGACACAGATGATGAGTATCTTAACTTTGTTTATCTTTATTATACTTTGCAAATTTCATTCTTCAATCATCAGCCGTTACCATTACCGCCATACAGATAAGGGGGTATATCACACTGTTTTATCTTCCCTAATCATTCTAAGGCAGCCTCTCCCATTCATGCACGAAGCAACTTCTGAATCATTCATTTACCTGTAAGATGATTTTACCTAAGTTTTTATTGGCTTCCATCTGTTCATGCGCCCTTTTTTTTTTTCAAAAGGGAAGACTCGATCGACTTCTTAAAGACACAAGCGGAGAATGGCGAAATATTAATGTGATGCAGGCGATGTAATCGCCCTTTTACTTATTTGCATACTTTTCCATCAATGATTTAAAGCCACCCGCCCTCGGGAATCACTTGGCCCATTGCAGGAATAGTTCAATGATTACTTTGGTAAACTCCTCTGTTTCTGTTTAATCATACATTATTTAGCTCATACTAATGTTTGATAAAAAAAAATTTAGGACGGAGCTGAATGTAAAATGGAATTTGAAGCTAAGAATTCTACTGAAAATGCTCTTTACGATTATAAAGCTGGGCTTGGTGTCTTTACGGAAAAAATGCCCGATCTCGCTGAGAAATTCAACGCGTTTACGGAAGAGTGCTTTAAAGAGGGTCAATTAACCCAGAAAGAAAAACAGCTTATCGCCCTCGGAATCAGCTTATATTCTCAAGATGAATACTGCATTATCTACCATACTAAAGGATGTCTTGACCAAGGCTGTTCAGAACAGGAAATCCTTGAAGCCATTGGAGTGACCGCAGCATTTGGCGGAGGAGCAACCATGAGTCAGGCCGTAACTCTCGTTCAGGAATGCATCCAGGAAATAAACCAGATGAAACAATAATGTAAGGGATAGGACAGTTTGTCCTATCCCTCTTTATTTGTTCGAAGCCGAAATCAAATGCCATATGTGGAAAAATTACAAACAATCACTTCATCATGGTGACTGGTATCCAATATGACAAACAAAGCAGATTAAGGAATCACTACCATTGCAGGCTTTCGATTAAGTGACACTTTGTGCATTCTTGACTATAATCGGTTTTTACAAATTCATGATTACAATTTTCCCGAAAGATGTATAGCTCTTTTTTCAGCTGATCTAATTGGTTTTCCAACTGTTCCATTTCATCTTTTATCTGGATTACCCGATTCATCGAATTCTCCCTTTCGTCCAAATCATTGATAGATTTTTCCGTCCGTTTTCCTGAATTCATTCGCTTTTTCTTTAAGTCCTTCATCGATTACAGACTCAAAACCGAGACCCTTTTCTTTTGCCAAATCACGGATATCCTGAGAGATTCTCATACTGCAGAATTTAGGTCCGCACATGGAACAGAAATGAGCTGTTTTGGCACCTTCAGCCGGTAAGGTTTCATCGTGATATTCAACCGCCCGTTCAGGATCGAGAGAAAGATTGAATTGATCTCTCCAACGAAACTCGAATCTTGCCTTCGAAAGGGCATCGTCTCGTTTTTGTGCATGCGGATGGCCTTTTGCAAGATCAGCTGCGTGTGCAGCAATCTTATAGGTAATGACCCCTACTCGAACATCCTCTTTATTCGGAAGTCCAAGATGCTCTTTCGGTGTCACATAACAGAGCATCGCCGTACCAAACCAACCAATCATCGCAGCACCGATTGCAGATGTAATATGATCATAGCCAGGAGCTATATCCGTTGTCAAAGGCCCAAGGGTATAGAACGGGGCTTCTTGACAGACTTCCAGCTGCTTATCCATGTTTTCCTTAATCAAATGCATCGGCACGTGACCGGGTCCCTCCACCATGACTTGAACATCATGTTTCCAAGCAATCTTCGTCAGTTCCCCTAGTGTTTCCAATTCTGCAAATTGCGCCTCATCGTTTGCATCTGCAATCGATCCAGGACGAAGGCCATCTCCTAATGAGAAAGAAACATCATATGCCTTCATGATTTCACAAATCTCTTCAAAATGAGTATAAAGGAAGCTTTCTTGGTGGTGGGCCAAACACCATTGAGCCATGATCGATCCCCCTCGGGAAACGATTCCCGTAACCCGCTTTGCCGTTAATGGGATATATCGCAAAAGCACTCCAGCGTGTATGGTGAAGTAATCGACACCTTGCTCGGCCTGCTCGATTAAAGTATCTCGAAAAACTTCCCAATTTAAATCTTCCGCAACTCCATTCACTTTTTCCAATGCTTGATATATAGGAACAGTCCCAACTGGCACAGGAGAATTCCTGATAATCCATTCACGTGTTGTGTGAATATTCTTGCCGGTGGAGAGGTCCATTATGTTGTCGGCTCCCCAACGTGTAGCCCAAGTCATTTTCTCCACTTCATCTTCGATCGATGAACTAACGGCTGAATTTCCAATATTCGCATTTATTTTAACGTGAAAATTACGCCCGATGATCATAGGCTCACTTTCGGGATGGTTAATATTTGCTGGAATGATTGCCCGCCCGCTGGCTACCTCTTCTCTTACAAACTCAGGGGCAACATTTTCCCTGATTGAAATGAACTCCATTTCAGGGGTAATGATTCCTTTACGTGCATAATGGAGCTGGGTTACATTGTGTCCTTTCATTGCACGCAAAGGTTTTCTTTTCAATCCCGGAAAAATATCGGCATTGGATTGTGGCTCCACTTTTCTATAACCGTTATCTTCGGGTTTAATTTCACGTCCTTCATACTCTTCAATATCTTCACGTTCCAGGATCCAGTTGCGTCTAATCGGATCAAGGCCTTTCTGAATATCAATCGGATATTCGGAATCCGTATAGGAACCGCTTGTATCATAAACTCGTAAAGGCGGATTCTCCTCTTCACCGAATGCCCCTGTAGTCGGACTTAACTTAATTTCACGCATAGGTACTTTAATATCAGGTCTAGATCCCTCTACGTACACTTTTTTACTCCCTGCAAAACTGGACATAATTGAAACGTTCATGTCATTTACTGAATTACTCATCATGATTTCATTTCTCCTTTTTAAGTTCATTTAAAAAGGACAAAATCCAATCCATTTCGCACGAAAAAGCCGGATCTCATAATTAAGACCCGGCTAACGTTAGTATGACTACAGAAATGACCAAATGAAATGTCATTGTTAAGTAGATTCTAACTTCCCCACGCTGGTATGAACCAGATCAGGTCCTGAGGGTTAAGAAGCTTTACGCGCTTCTCTCTCAGCCCAACTTATATTGGACACCCCTAGTCTGCATAATTTAATTAATTACAGGGTAACTATATATCACCCTGTTGATTCTGTAAATAATTGCAAAGGCCTATATATTTTAATGAATCCCTCCAAAATTTGTTACTTGGAGGAGACCCATCATTATTTTTCCAGACCTTCAAGGATGGGGAAAAGCTCCTCCAAATGCTTGATTTCATAGGTTGGAAGCACTTCATTCCGTTCCTTATCATGTCGATTTATCCAAACCGACTTTATGCCCACTCGTGATGCCCCAAGGATATCGGTCATTAAATTATCGCCGACCATCAATACTTCATCCTTATCCAGCTCCATGATCTCCAAAGCGTGCTCAAAGATGGAAGCATCCGGTTTACCGCGTCCAAATGCACCTGAAATCACGATTTGGTCGAAATAAGGAACCAGTTCAGGCGTAATTTCAAGTTTAGTATTTTGTAGTTCAGGCGAACCATTCGTCAGCAAAAGCAATTTGTACTTTCCTTTTAATTCATCCAGAACACGGAATGATTCTTCATAGATAAATGGCTTTTTGCGCCTCTCTGCAGGGAAACGTTCTGCCAGTTCAAGCCCAAATTCCGGGTCATCGATCCCTAATGCCTTCAAACCTCTCGTCCACGCCTCTTTCCGATAAGCCGGTGCAATCCCGGCCATCTTCCGGAATTCATCATGATCATCTTGAAAATTTCCCCATAGTCCTTCAAATGGGTTGATTCCGATCATTTGAGTAAATGCATATGTATCGTAAGAAGAGTAAAGCTCACGCGCTTCCTTCCGAACCGCTTCTTCAAACTCATCAACATTTAAACCATATTTTTCACCAGCCACTTCACATGTGGCTACAAAAGCCTCTTTCACACTTTTCTGATCCCAAAGCAATGTATCATCTAAGTCAAAAAAAACTGCCTTCACCAAAATGCACACCCTCTTCCCCTATTATTGATTTCGTTAAAAATTACACTATTACAATAATAAACCACAACCATCGGAAAAAGAATAACTATTCGGAAAATGACTATATCTTTCTTAAGATCATTAAATGTTCAACGTGTACAAGACATACTCTTTTTGTCGGGATATCCTTGATTATCTTTCGAATACATAAAGCCTTCCATTGCTGGCAATCTTGAATTTCGGACCGGCAAACCCCCGTCTTATCAGCTCTTTTCTCATATATACCATGAGGGCGGCATGACTTACGATCAGAACATCCCTTTCCCCCTTTGCAAAGACTTCATCCAATACTTTATTGATCCTTTGCTCTGCGATTTTAATTTCCGCTCTAGTCTGCTTGTTGATCAACGAGCAGCATCGAATCCAGATGGCCCAAAGGATGAATGGCAGCTTCACCTTTCCTTTAAGAGGGGGAGAAGGTATTTCCCGCAGCTCCTCCCTCCGATGAACCGTGCTAGGATAGATATGTTCAGCGGTCTTTACTGCTCTCGACATATCACTGCAATAACATTCCTGCCACTCCTCAGCTCGTAATAAAGTCGTTCCGTAAATTATATCCGCTGCATCATAGTCCATGAACCATTGCTTCATATCATCCGCGGTTACGGATTTCCCGGTTGGGAATTCATGGGCCACCTTAAAATGCCGTACTAAACCAATTTTCATATATTCTCCTTTTTATCTTTTGAGTTATTAATTTCATTTTATTGTTGAGGTGCTTATCCATCTAATTAATTATGTAGAATTATACAAAAGGAAGAAAGTGAAAACTACCAAGATTTCGCATGTCATACCAAAAACCTGTACCCATCATATCCATTAAAAGGATCTAGTCCTGCCTTATGCATGATGTGTCTACCAATCATTTAATTTCAAGTTTTCGTGAAAATATCCAAGCGGTACCCTTTTCTTCACTTTTCCTAACAAACGCAAAAAAAGCAGGGGCAGTATCATGATCCAGACCGATGTAAAATAATTCAAGGATAATGAAAAGGGAGAAAGCATATCGCCTTCTCCCATTATCATTCACCCTATGAATTGAAGGTCTGTTATCGTACATCTTTTCCTGAATTTATATTTCCCGCTCAAATCACTGAATTGATAATCATTAAGGGTTTTTCCCAGCATTTCTTTTAGCTTATCCTCCGTGATGTATGCATCCACTGACTCTCTCCAATTTTCTTTTCCGATTAATTCATCGAACGGAATGACAGTTAAAACTTCATCATAAATCTGGATGCTTTGATCGATGCCAAAACTCCCATAGATACTTCCATTTTCATCAGCAAAGATATGCTCCGATTCCAGATCTTCCACCAATATTTCTACAAATCCCTTTGACTTGATAGGCTTGATGGCAATCTCTGCTTCCGCCTTTACAGGTCCCAATCTCTTATCGACGATCTCTATCGTCAATTGAACTTGAAAGGATGGGTACATTTCCTCAAACCCTTCACAAAGTTCCGCTGCAACATTTCGTACCATCTGAACACCCTCCTTTTGTCACTATCATTATATAATATAAATACTACATTTCCTTACCAAAAACCATTCTTCCTGATACTTTGCATCGTTTCTTATTTAAAGATCAACTTATCTTTTTCGATTCATAAAAAGAACATATTCCTGTAAATTGGATTAGAATATCAGATGGATTTATTCCTGAACTCTCATTCATGCTGCGTTAAACAACGTAAAAGAGCTTGGTTATCGCTCAGTAATTGTTTTAGGACATAAATAAGGCTTTAAAGCTGCTAGCGTAGGAAATAACAAGATAAAATAGAGGATGCCTCAGCAACCTCAAATATTTGAACTAAACAAATATTTTCATTAAATGTAGGGGATTTCCTTTCCCTCTATCAACGCTTTCAAATTTGCTAACGACTGATCGAAGCCTCCCGAATTCATTGTAACTCTTGTTCCATTACTTTCCTCATTCAATACAAAGGACATAAGCAATTGTTGCGAATCCAAGTAAAGGGAGAACTCCTGAAAAATAGTTACTTTTATAATCGTTAGGGACATAAGAAGCTTCTCTGTTAGATTATTATGAACACTAGGCATTAAAGTAAAAGTTACCTTCTCCCCTACATTCTGGTTGGGGATTTTCCAAGGAGAACCTGGAACATACCATTGTGAGAGCTTATCCTCATTAGTAATAGCATTCCAAACAGTTTCTTTATCCCCATCTATCAAAATAGAACATATATCTTCTCTATTACCCATAACACCCTCCATTAATTTAATCCAACCAATTGTTATATTTTAACATATCTTATAACGAATACTTATGTGGATATTGTTGGACTTTACTATTAATAAATACAAACCATACATACTCGGCTTCTAAAAAACTTATTTCTTAATCTCCTTCAAAGCATCTGTTTATTTAGGTGTACTCCTATGCTCTTTGCATTTCAACAATTTATTACATATTGTTCTAACTTATTATTCAGCTTAAAAGCCCCACTTAAAAAATGCGATTGAAACCTATTAGAAGTATCATTATTGATTTGGACGGGAGAAGGGCTAAGAAAAATAAAAAAAACAGCTATGTTGACATTCAACAGTTAGCTGTCTTTTTGTATCCTCTCATGCAATCACATTATGGCTTTACACCACTTTAATGCATTCGTCTTCGTGATCGTTAAAGATTTGATAAGCCTCGCTCGCTTTTTCTAGAGGGACTCTATGGGATATGATTTCAGTCGGATCGAACTCTCCAGCTATGATTTTATCAAAAAGCTTTGGTATATAGCGAATGACCGGTGCCTGTCCCATTTTTTCACTTAAGAGACTAATAATCATATGCACGCCTACATTTCCCAATAATTACATATCACATTCTGATCAACAAAAAAACCTCGGATAACCGAGGCTCACTTTCGGAACACTTTATTTAGTTAATCCTCATCATTTCTCGTTTTTATTGTGTTTATCATGCTTATATTCTGTTAGTACCTCTTTAAAGACATCCGGATAATTCGTAAACAGCCCTGTTGCCCCCCATTCTAGAGCCTTTTTCATATCCGCTCTTTCATTTACGGTATATGGATGGAATTGAAGGTCATGATTTCGGACCATCTCTACATATTGTCCATCCACCTTATTGAAGTTCGGACCAACACCAATGGCATATTCCTTAATCGTATCCAATTCTTCATCAGAAATGGTTGCTTGATTCTTATAGGAAAAAAGCTGCACCAGCGGTAACTTTGGATTCATGTCATGAACCTTCAAAAGGCTTTCTTGACTGAACGATTGAATAAGAACATTTTTGGTACGACCCTTTGAATCTACCATTTTATAATCTTTCAAAACCTTCAGAAGTTCTTCTTCCATTCCTGGATATACATCCGGGGACTTTGTTTCAATATAGTAATTGGCCTGTCTCCCGAATTTCTTGAAGACTTCTTCAAGAGTGGGAACAACTAACCCTTCATAACTCTTTTTTGCCATTTGCGGATATTTTTCATTGAACCATGTACCGGCATCCAGTTTTTTGATTTCGGCCAGCGTTAAATCTTTCACAAGACCCGTACCATTCGTCGTACGATCCACCTTTTCATCATGCATCGCTATCAATCTTCCATCCTTGGTCATCTGAAGATCGATTTCTATGTAATCACCCTTCATTTGTTCTCCCAATTGATAGGAAGGTATGGTATGTTCAGGAGCATAACCAGAAGCCCCCCGATGTGCAATATTCACAATTTTCTTCTCATAAATTGATGAATTCGTATGATTTTCATTGGCAGCAAGGGCCCCCACTGATGTAGCCTGCAAGATAAAGGCCGCACTCATCATACTTAAACCGAATTTCTTCATGCTCAGATTCGTCTTCATTTTCTCTCTCCCCCTCCTGTTATTACCATCATTGTAGAAGGGGAATGTGAATCTACAGCAAATATAATGTAAAGAAACTATATATTTGCTAAAATAGGTACAATAATCCACAAAACGAGATATCCATAGAGTAAATACATAGTTAGTTATACCTATACCGAATTCCTTCGTTCTCACTCTCGTTTGAAAGCTTTTTGACATATGTTTGTTTAATGCAGGAAGGGCATGGTTTAAGTATTTGTCGATTCCGTTCCTTAGGCTCAAGTTGCGTGGAGAAGCCCAATTTGAATATGGAAATAGTGACAATTGATGGAGAAATCTATTTTTTTCTGATTTACAAAAAACTAGGAACAGATTACTATTAAACAAAATAGAATATGAATGTTAAGGGGAATTATGCTAAAAAATTATCAATATTACCAAAACAAACACCGATTTATTTTGAGGGCATTCATGGCAATGATATCTTTTATACTATTGGTTGGCATTTCTGTTTCACCAATAAGTTGGAAAGAGAATCCTTATGATATGACATTCCAGGTCATTCTTATATCCGGAATGATAATTTCTTTGCTATTTTTCATTAAAACAGAAGTCAATTTCTATAAAACCCTATTCATTTCCTTAATTACGGTCTATTTATATAGTAAATTTTGGATATTCCCAGATACTGCAATCATGCTAGCTTTTTTTGCCATAGCACCTTTGATTCCTATTTTTCTCTTTGATAAAATTGGATTTTATATTGTTGCTACTTTAAATATCATTTTAGGTCCTGCTTCCATCTTGATCATTGCGCATACGGATCTTCAATACACGTATGAATATGTTGCTATGGATAGTTTCGGCAATACGCTGAATTTCATCGCTATCCAAATCATATTAGTATTCGTATTCATAGGAACCAATAACAGGATGGAATCGACCAATGCATTCCATAAAGAAATTCAACAGGCCAAGCAATTGAATTCAGTTGGACAGCTTGCTGCCACGATTGCGCATGAGATACGGAACCCCATTACCGTCGTGAAGGGGTTTGCCCAGTTATTGGATCAAGAAAAGGAACTGAATGAAACGGAAAAGTTTTACGTACAAACCATGCTTACTGAACTTGAATATACACAGGTAATAATCAACGACTATTTGTCTTTGGCAAAACCACAAACGGATAATGTGCAGGTCATTCCTTTAAATAATGAAATCCAAAAGATTTCCGATCTATTAACCAGTTTTGCCAATCATCGCAACATAGGCTTTCTCCTTGATTTCCGCGAAGATCTGCAAATTAATATGAATCCGATCGAGCTTAAACAAATACTGGTCAATATCATGAAAAATGGGATTGAATCGATGAACAAGCCCGGTTTCATTCAGGTGGAAACAGAGCAGGAACGCAATATGGCAAAAATACGAATAACGGATACAGGTATCGGCCTTTCCAAAGCTCAGCTTGAAATACTCGGCACTCCCTTTTATTCACTTAAAGAGAGGGGAACTGGTATCGGTCTGACCGTTTGTTATACGATCGTTCAAAAATACAAAGGGAAAATCGTGGTGCAAAGTGAATTGAACAAAGGAACGTCCTTCACCATTTATTTGCCCTTATATAAAGAAAAGCAATAAACAAAAAAAGGATGACCACCATCACCGGCGGTCATCCTTTTCAATTAGGCTTTAAGCTACCTTGCCCTTTTCTAAAACGCGGACAAACGGGTCAGAGAAAAATAATCACACAAGCAGTGAATAGGACAAAAAAGAAACGATCGATATGCGTATATCGATCGTTTCTTTTCGTTCTCATCCAGCTTATATACTGATGGTGTGTTTAATTAATTATCCTGAACGATTATTTCATCGATTATGCCGTAATCCTTAGCCTCATTTGCGCTTAAGAAGTAATCACGATCTGTATCCTTCGCCACCTTTTCGAGAGGCTGCCCCGTTCTTTCCGAGATGATCTGATTGATATGATCCTTTAGCTTCAAAATCCTACGGGCCGAAATTTCAATTTCCGTAGCTTGCCCCCTTGCCCCTCCAAGAGGTTGATGAAGCATGATTTCACTATTCGGCAAAGCGCACCTTTTTCCTTTCGCCCCCGCCAATAAAAGCATGGCACCAAATGATGCAGCCATACCCGTGCATACTGTCCGGATATCAGGCTTAATGTATTGCATCGTATCATAAATGGCAAAACCGGCACTAGTTGATCCCCCAGGACTGTTAATGAAGATGGTAATTTCTTTATCAGGTGCATCAGCCGCCAAGAATAACAATTGGGCAACCACACTATTGGCTAAATGATCGGTGATCTCTTCCCCAATCATGATGATTCTGTCTTTTAAAAGTCTGGAATAAATATCGTATGAGCGTTCACCCTTGCTTGATTGCTCAATTACATATGGAATGGTAGTCATATCTCTTCTTCCTCCTAACAAATTTTTTGGCTATGCAGCCATTGAGAGTGTGTTTGAAGGAGTGAAGCATGCTTTGGAAGAAATCGAACGATTCGTTAGTTTAGGAATCATGGATTCACTGTTCAGGGATTTGAAAAATGGAATGCTTCTAATGAGGAGATCAGGATTTTGGACCTTCAATGCCTGTGTCATCAGAGACATCAGCCTCTGTTCCTCATCATCTTGCCAATCTTCCACACAGGACAACTTACGCTCATCAACACCATCATTGTCAAAACGCTTTTTCACACGATTCAAGATGGCCTTTACAGCACTTTCCGTTGTGTTCAAATAGACCGAAATCTCTTTAGATCGATAGAGGAACCCTTCCTTTAACATGAACACTACAGCTTGTTTCGGGGTAAGGGATTTTATCATATATTCAACCGTTTCATAGGCATTCTCACCAATTGCCCCCTGTATATCGGTATCTAACGGATCTTCTAAAGATTCTTTTTTTCTTTTTCGTATCGTATCAATCCAGGAATGGCGGGCTATCGTCTTCAATAAAGCCGTCGTTATCTCCGTTTTATTCCCATAGCCCTTCATTGCCTTTAATATCGTATCCTGTGCCAAATCATCACCATCCCAATTATTTTGGGTCAGGAATCGGCAAAACCGAAGTAATTCAGGATAGACCTCACGCAAAATCATGCCGTTATCATTTCCTTCAGAAATATCTTCCCTCAACTTATTTATCATTTTTCTCACTCCTTCAACACCCTCTATCCTCTAAACGTTTCAGAAAGAGAAAAAGATATGGGGGCGAAAAAATTTCCCTTCATTCTTCATTATATTCTATTCCATTTTTTCCAGTTGATTTCCTTTCATACTAAAAACCTGTTTGGTCATGATCCCAAACAGGCTAATGTCCTTGTTCTGTATGAAGCAAATTGACGCTCCTCGGCCTATCCGCTGTGTACCCGGTTCTTCACCAATCATTTCAGCTAGGTCCATATTTTCTAAAACACTTAATATTTTTCTGTAAATTCCGCTCCGGAGCTTCTTTATCAGCTTCCCCTCTAACCATCTATCAGGAGCAGCAATCTCCTTAGGAGTTTCCTGTAATTATCCAACATTCATTTTTTAAAGGGGCCCGCTTAATAAGGTAGGCTTCATTCACTTCTTCAATTTCTTTCTAATAAATGACACCCGCATTATGCAGGTGTCATTCTGTTTTGTCTCGTACATAATGTACTATTATCTAACGGATTGATTTTTAAGACTTTTTTTAGACAGCTTAGAATCACGATACTGAATAAGAAATAAGCCCTGAACAGGTTTTCTGTACAGCTGGATGAGTTTAGAATCCGTAATACTCACTTAAAGCCTTAAAGCACTCCTATTAATGCTACGCTGGAATTCATCAGCATCCGTTTTTTCAATGAAATCATTCAATCCATCAATGAATGATTGTTTATCCCTTGGCAAAATCCCGCTTAAAGTTAATGCATTCGAGGCATGCAATGACGATATTTTTGTATCGTCCTTTACATTTAAATGTTCGATGAATGTTCTTAATTCTATGATTCTCTCCATTTCAGCTGCTTCTTCAAAATCGCCTTTTAAATACTCCATATGCAGCTCTGTACCCGGTATTAACGTTGATGACATGGGGAATATCGCCTTGGACCGAACTTCATTTAACAATGCCGCTGTATCCATCGCATTCGGCAAGCCCTTCCCTCTCCCTGCAAGGCCGTACATGACCATATCAAAAAACTCGATACCTGCTTCATTCAATCTCCGCAGCTGCACTCTTGCCTCTTGTGCCGTATATCCTTTCTTGACACGCTCCAGCACTTCATCATTTCCGCTTTCGAATATACTACTTTGGCTGAAAGAACCAGAAAAAAACTTCAAAGAATTTGGATGGGCCCCGCATTTAACTGAACCAGAATTCATCAATAGTGTTTGTGTTTATCATATTCAGTTAAAGACAGGGAACTCCCAATCGACAACATCGGAAAATTTATCGATACTTGAAAAAGCCGGTCTACTGCAATCCAAAAAAGTTGCCGTATGGACACTTTATCAAAGAAATGAAAAAGTAATAAAAGAGTTCTCCGATTGGATAGGCAATGTACTATAAATACAAGGAAAATCAAAAAGCGCGGTCTTTCTTTTGAAAAAATAAAGAAAAGGCCGCGTTTGCATTTTTCTACATTCATCCCACTGGATATAATACACTCCTCACGTTGACTTCTATCCTTTTCAAGTGTTACGCTTAAATTAATAAAAAAGTATACATTCAAAATACTGATTCCACTAGCGTGAAAAAAGGATGATCCCCAATGCCAAAAGAACATTTAATTGATGTTCAACCAATCAAATCATTGGATAAAATAGACGATATGAAATGGTCATTGAAAAGACATTGCAGCGAAAGAGATTACATATTGTTCTTATTAGGCATCAATACCGGCTTGCGTGTGTCTGATTTATTATCATTGAGGGTAAAGGATATTAAAGGCAAGGTGAAGATCACCGTCAAGGAAGGCAGAACAAAGAAGCCTAGAATAATAGAGCTGAACAATGTATGCCATGAATTAACAGCTTATATAGATACCATTGATAGTGAATGGCTATTCCCTTCACGCAAAGGTGTTAAGCCAATAAGCAATATCCAAGCCTACAGGCAGCTTAATAAAGCCGCAGATATGGTAGACATCGACAGCGTAGGCACTCATACCATGCGCAAGACATATGGCTACTGGCTCTATAAACGAAGTATGGACGTAGCAGAATTACAAATCATCCTTAACCATTCACACCCTGAAGCTACGTTAAAGTACATTGGAATGAGATGAAGGAACAGACGACAGCTTAAATGACTTGTATTATAGGAGGACGGAAGAAACATGACACTGACCGAATACAACGCAAAATACGAATATATCATACGCAGCAATATGTCCGACAGACAAAAGGCATTGAAGTTATCTGATTTAATGACTGATATGGAAGGGCATCTAAACAATGAAATCGGGGAACATCAGAATAAAGAAGTACATGCTTTATATAAAAAAGTAACTCTTCTATCCAACTTATTATGATCGATGAGACCTTGCCCTTATTGTGCAGAGGTCTTTTTTTTAATGGTGTCAATGTTTACAAATTAAACATACTTAAGGAATACTTTTTCGCCATCATTTCCAAGATTTTTATCCCGGCAACGCTGTTCCCCTTCTCATCCAGCGCTGCACCATAAATTCCAATCCCACATTTTCCGGGGACGGCCCCCATGATTCCCCCTGACACACCGCTTTTAGCCGGAATGCCAACATTAATGGCAAATTCACCTGATGCGTTATACATGCCGCAAGTAACCATGAATGTCTTGCAAATACGTGCAATGTCCCCGGGGATGATTTGCTTTCCCGTCAACAAATCTTTCCCATTCATGGCCAGCACACAGCCTATCCTCGCCAGATCCCGACTGTCCATTTCAATGGCACACTGCTTCGAATACAATTCGATTAATTCCTCCACATCCTCATTTATTACATTATGTTGCTTTAAAAAATAACTTAACGCCCTATTTAAGTCTGCTGTATTGTATTCTGACCGGGCAACATCTTCATTAAAACCGATAGTAGGATTTTGCGTCAACTCTCGGATAAAATGTAAAATACGCTTGAATCGCTCATTTACACTGTCACCTGCAATCATATGCGTCACAGTCAATGCTCCTGCATTGATCATCGGGTTTAACGGCTTAGATGGCTTGTTTGTTTCTAACTTGGCAATCGAATTATAAGGGTCCCCAGTGGGTTCTTTTCCTACATAGGAAAAGACATATTCCTCCCCTTTTTCCATTAATACCAGTGCAAGTGTCAAAACTTTTGATATGCTTTGCAAGGTCATTTTTCCGCTTACATCCCCCGCACAATATCCATTACCGTCAGGATAGTAAATAGCAACAGACAAATCCCCAGGATTGGCCTTTTCAAGAGCCGGAATATAGTCTGCCACTGTTCCCATATTTGTATATTTTTTTGCCTTATCGACTAGTTGCTGTAATTCTTTATTGGACCTGCATTGACATCCCATATTGTTCACAATTTTCCGCCCCTTAGAAAATTTGTCATTTGAAGTGTTCTTAGATAGTGGTTTTATTATTTATTACCATATTTCAACGATATTATTTACAAAACCAGGAATCTGATAATAATGGATGGTCATGAGCTTAATGTTGAAAACACATACGATAAATCAGGTATGCCAAACTTTTAGACCATTCCGAAAGGGATGGTTTTTTTTAGATTGACAGCATAATTATGGTACTTCATACTTCTATAGTAATAGACGTAACAGAATATTTAGTTAATTGTAAGGATGAAACTATGAAACTATGAAACCAACAGTAACGGCATTGGATTTACAATTATTAGCAGATGTTCTAGGGGAAATAATTGTACAAGTTTAATAAGCGCAATAGCAGAAAAGGATTTTCAAGTGGCTCAAATGCTTGATGTATTAATAATTGAGGATAAATGGGAGGATGACATGTGACTAAGCTCAGAATTCTTTTAACCATTCCAATTTTGCTATATGGAATTTTCATATTTGTTTCCATTCAAAGCGATAAGAATATTCCACTTTATTTGCATCTTCTATTCGCAATCTACTTGACGTTGTTTGTACATTATGAAGAAAAAACGGAGGTGAAACCATTCCTCAGAGAAGATTTAATCGAGAAAAAGAAGGAATTGATCGCTTTGAGAAAGAAGTATCGACCATGGTAGCATGAATGAAGTGAATGTGAGTGCACACGGATTTTACCAACGTACCACATGTATTTCACATTGAATCGAAAGTAGGTCAAGCAATGGATGAGTTTAAGAGTTTACAAGAAATTTATAATGCCCACCGACCAGAACATAATGAACTCTTTCGAGCGATTCAAGCTCACTTGCAATTGAAGTATCCAGACAAACGTATGACAGCTACGAGAACCTTACAAATAATTGTCGCGGATAATATCGCTTCAGGTGAATTGCGTAATGTGGAAAGTCGGCTTTTATACAGTTAATAAGGTCCAAAACAATGTTTCGCACCATTGAGTAATTACATAACACAGGGCGATATGCAACCAATGAAAAAATACATAAACAAGATCAGGATAGTTGGCTTCATTTTGAGCATCATGCTCATGGTATTCAGCTACGGAGTAATGTTCTTTTGCAGTGCATTTTTGGATGCTACTCCACACACAAATCCTAAGTCAACAGAAGTTGACCATGGGCGATCAAAAATTTGGGAAGGCATGAGCAAAGAAGAATATCAACATATTAACAAGCAGAAGTGATGAAAAAATCAAATTATGTTGATTATAAAGATGAGCCCACATTTGATCCAGATGAGCCATCAGAATTTAACCTTTTTGAAGGTGGAAATGAAAACGATGAATATTAAGAGGACAACTCGATTATGAGCTGTCCTTTTTGTTTGCTTATAAATGCAATGCTCCGAAACTAGGTTTCGTTCTTTCAGTGGTTTAATATTCGCCATTGGATTTTTTTTGATATGTTTTGATCTGTGAAGAAAATTGAAGAAACTCCTTATCGCCCGCAATCTTGAATTAATGGTGGTTACCTTCAATCCACTTTCTTGCATATTTAATATTAGGAGTTTAATATCTTTTTCTGTCATTGTTACCAATGTTCGTTTAATGTCATTAAATTGTTCTCGGTAATATTTCAAAGTGTGAGGACGGAGATTTCTTAATTGACAGTCTTCAAAAAATAATTTGAACGCCAATTCATCAGATTCAACATATAAGGTTTTTGTAACAATTCTTAGTTCATCTTCGGATAATAAATTTCTTCTTTTACCCATTGCACACTACCCCCGCACATTATTTGTACATATTCTGTAGTGCGTGATAAACACAAAAAAGCTTCACACAATTAAGTGTGAAGCTTGATGTAATAGCGATCCATCGCTATTGATGATACCGGTGGCCGGGGTCGAACCGGCACTCCAGAGGAACACGATTTTGAGTCAAGAACTAAAATCTTATACTCGAAATGCTATTGTTATCAAGGTCTTGAACCTTATTTAATTTTATCATCACACATTACTACCATTATTTTACGCATGTGATTTACAATTAGTCAAGACCTTTCAAACCTTGTATGTAAAATGATAACCTGATTTATGTCGACTTCCTCGCCTTATACAATTAATCACAGTGGAGCGATTAATACCCAAATACTTACTTGTTTCGGCAAGTGAATCAAATACCAGGCTCTCATTCTCGTTAATTGCCAATACAGATTTCTTTTGCTTTTCACGACTCATTTTCTGATTTTCTTCTGATAGCATGACGGTACACGTGTCCAAGGAATATGTATTCCCACCTTTAATGTCTTTGTCCAAATCGTATCCTCTTTCATACAGCAAATGACCATTGCGTAAATGGTTGTCCACATCAAATACAAAATTCCAGAAGTCATGCCACCGTTCATCCACCTTTACACCTTTCGCACCATAATATTTATAATGTGAATGGTATTCTTTATAACAGCGATACATCATGCCATTCCATGTGTAATAAAGTGAATGCTGTTTCTTATTTCCTTCCATTATATATACCTCCATAAAAAGACCGCCCAGTTATCGACTAGACGGTTTTGATGATGTTAAATTTCAGTTTGTATTTGTTCAAATTCATCCACTGTTTCTTTGATTGCTAAAATATTCAGTTTCAGTAATTTTTCTTCGTTCAATCTTCCGTCTTCATCATATGCAGAGCTGAGTAATTCTTTTCTTACTAATGATGGCAGATTTTCGATGAAATGCTCAACCATGACCGCAACTTTAACAGCACTTCCTGATTTAGTATCTTCAAATTCAATACGCCCTGTTTCACCAAGTGCTGAAGGATTCATTACATAGAAACTCAATCCATTTTCGTGGCGGATTTCAATTTCAATGTCTAACATGTCTTCCCATTTGCTATCAATGTAAAAAGTGAATTTTCTCTCATCGTCATTACCACTGTCGCTTAGTACAAAAAAACTCACTTTTTCATCGTTGAAAGCTTTTTCAAGTCCCCCGACCATTTCCATTTCTTTCATTAAAAGCTCTTTGTACTCATTGATTCCGTTTGTTACTGATAAATTTGTCATAATAATAATTCCTCCATAAATTTGTTTTTTGTTGTTTCATAATACGTATTGTATTGATTTATTTTTAAAAGTTAGGAAGGAATGTAAAATTATTTCTGGAGTCTTGTTACTTCATATAAATAAAAAAACACCCCAAAACGGAGTGCTGAGTTTGCTTATTGAATATTAACCATACTTAAAATAGTGTCTATCTCTTAATTTTTTTACTCCTTCCACAATGCAAATAATCCCAGGGAGAAGGAGCAAAAACCATAAATCTAAAAATACATAAGATTTATAAGTAGCCCATATTATTATAAACCATATTCCTAAGGAAATTCCATATGCTCCATGTATAGTCATCTTGTAATTTCCGATATAAGGTAAAAATTGAATCAATGCAACTATAACTCCAGCAATAAAAATTACTAAACCAAAAAAACCAAAAAGTGGAACCCACATATCTAAATACCGCATAATAATGTTGTTATAACTTAATAACTCTTTTGGGATTTTTTTGATAATGGGCCCAAAATCCCCCATGTATTCAAAAAAAGTTATTAAACTGTTTATTATCAAATAATATAACAAAAATAACCAAAGGTATGAAGGTATGAGATATAAATTTAACTGCTTAAGTTGATTAGTGACTATACTGCTAATATCCATCTAAGCCTCCCATTCTTAATATATCGGACTTAAATATATTTCGACAAAATTGTAATATTTTCCTGCATTAAAAAAGATGTGTCCAAGAAAGGATTGAAGGAGCAGAACGAGCGAAGGAAAAATATCGGCAAGATACGAATATGAATTTTGATGAATAGGCGAAAAGAAACCCATCAGATGCAGAACTGATGGGTCACCTTTTTATAATTTAAATAGTTTTGTAAATAATAAACTAAATGTATCAGGTATTGATAATTCTTTGTCATGACTTGAATCATAATATGGAACATTGATTTCATTATAAACCTTTTTCATGACATCTTTATCCTCGAAGAAAAGTAACCCATATTTACTTGAAGCAGTTTTAATTTTAGTTATAATGTATTCTGAGTAACTACAATCTCTAAATTCCTTATGCAATTTAATTTCATCGCCTTTTTCATCCGAATTTTCTGTATACCATAATTTTTTTCGGATGGAGTAAAAATGCTGCCCGTATAATAGAATGAAAGCCTTCCTAAGACAATAAACAAAAGTTTCATCGTTTATTTTAATTGGGTACACTGGATGCTCATTTATACCCTTAATATCTTCATTTTCTTCCCAAATAGATGTGAAAGCAGAAGGATTCTTTTTCAATACTTTTAATCCTTTATTAATATCTTTTCCTGAAATATTTGTAACAAGAAACTTTACCAGAAAACCTACGGTAGCATAGTTTGAAATTTCAATACTTTTAATTAGGTTTTGTAAAAGTATAACTACTGAAGAACTTTTTATAAAAGGGTCGGGGTCCACAAGGTGACTTTTAAAAGCATAAACGGTATTAGTTAAATTTATTAATTGATTCTTTGTTATAAGTTTCATAACTAAATATTTAAATACAAATAAATTTTGTTCCTTTGGTATTTCACTTATACCTTGCAAGAAGATGGATAACTGTTTTTCATCACTCGTATCAATAGTATCTATATAGCTTGCAAGATGGGATTGGAAAAATCGAATGAACTGTTCCTCACTGATATACATTTTAAAATAAAGTGAGACTAAATCTTGGGCCTTATTATATTGCTGATTTTTCATCAAGGAACTTATTAATGAAAAATTACTTCTTAATGCAGAACTATATGCATATAAGAATTGATTCCCATCCTCGTGAATTAAGTATGTATTTACATATTTTATATTGTATCTCTCAGTTCTTTCGTTAAACTTATTTATTACTAACTCCTTAAATCTTGCTATATTCTCCTGAAATTCCTTATTCATGTTGTTATCAGCTGCAAACTTGAAATTTTGATATACACTTTCTAAACTATAGTGAAATTGTTTGTATCTCTCTTCTGAGAGTTTTTTAAACTTTGGGGACCTATCTGCATACACTATTTTATTAAATAATTTTGAAGTATCCTTTATTGAATCTTCAAG